>CAJOED010000013.1 GCA_905233335.1 uncultured Synergistales bacterium | reverse complement strand
TGTGTATGTGTCGTGCGCTAATGCCGGAGGGGGCAACTGAAAGTCGACGTTTCCTTCCATAAAAGGCGTGTGTGTACATATTTCATGCGCAATGCCGGAGGGAGGCGGCGACTCTACCCAACACAACATGTGCGTATTTCGTGTGCAATATCGGATTGGAAGCAACTCTACCCAACAAATATATACATCATAGAGGTGATAAGAGAATGATAATTTTTCCGGCAATAGATATTTTCGGCGGTCAGGCGGTGAGATTGTTGCGCGGCAATTACGACGACATGACCATTTACGACACTCACCCGGAGAACACCGCAATACACTTCAGGGACGAGGGCGCACAGTGGCTTCACATCGT
Source organism: uncultured Synergistales bacterium (assembly GCA_905233335.1). Classification (GTDB taxonomy): domain Bacteria; phylum Synergistota; class Synergistia; order Synergistales; family Aminobacteriaceae; genus JAFUXM01. The sequence goes on along the minus strand of CAJOED010000013.1, from coordinate 16,656 downwards.
CGACCTTGAGGGAGCGCGTTCCGGCGATACCGTAAACCTCCCCGTGATAATGCGCATTCGTGAATCTTGCGGCCTCAAGTGCGAGGTCGGCGGCGGCGTGAGAACTCCCAGCGTCATAGAACGCTACGTGAATGCAGGAATTGACCGCGTAATTCTCGGGACAGCGGCAGTAACACAGAAAGATTTTGTGCGTGATGCAGTTCGCAGTTTCGGGAGCGAGAAAATTGCTGTCGGTGTTGACATCAGAGATGGACTCGTTGCGGTCAAAGGCTGGCGGGAAAGTTCCGGCGTTGATGCTATGACCTTCTGCGCAAAAATGCAGGACGAGGGCGTGAACGTCATAATCTGCACGGACATTTCACGGGACGGAGCAATGCAGGGTACTAATCGCGAACTCTACAGGACATTACGCGAAAAATTCAGCATGAACATTATTGCTTCCGGCGGAGTAAGTTCCCTTGATGACGTGAAAGCACTTGCAGAACTCAACATTTACGGGGCAATAATCGGAAAGGCATATTACACCGGCGCAGTAAAAATCCACGAGGCAATAGAGGCGGCGAAACTATGATAACGAAACGAATAATCCCATGTCTTGACGTGCGGAACGGGCGCGTTGTGAAGGGCGTAAACTTTCAGGGCTTGAACGACGTAAATTCTCCCGTAGAACTCGCGAAATTCTACAGCGATAACGGCGCGGACGAACTCGTGTTCTACGACATCACAGCATCTTCTGACGGGCGCAAGATATTCACCGACATTTTACGCGAAACAGCACGAAACGTATTCATACCTCTTACGGTCGGCGGAGGAATTTCGAGCGTGTCGGACTTTGAGCGCGTACTCTCATGCGGGGCGGACAAAGTCAGCGTGAACACCGGCGCAATCAATAACCCCTCACTAATTCCGGAAGCAGCAAAACTCTATGGCTCTCAATGCGTCGTAATCTCTGCTGACGTTAAGAGAGTTGACGGTGAGTTTCATGTTTTCGCGAGGGGCGGACGTGATGACACAGGCATAGAAGCTATAGGGTGGATACGTCAATGCGTGGAGAGCGGCGCGGGTGAAGTTGTCCTGAACTCCATAGACACTGACGGCGTAAAACGCGGCTTTGACCTCGAAATGCTGCGGGCTGTGTGTGATGTCGTGAATGTTCCCGTAATTGCTTCTGGCGGTGCAGGGAGTATTGACGACTTCATTACGCTGTTCCGTGAGATCCCGAAAGTTGATGCGGGACTTGCGGCTTCTATTTTCCATTTCGGCGAAGTGTCTATAATGGCACTCAAACAGGAAATGCAGAAAAATAATATTCCGGTGAGGTTATGAATTATGGTGGATGTTAATGAACTCAAATTTGATGACAATGGATTGATACCGGCAGTTCTTGTTGATGACAATTCCGGCGATGTCCTCATGCTTGCGTATATGAACCGTGAGAGCCTCAAAATATCTCTCGAAAAAAAACTCGCGTGTTTCTGGAGCCGTTCACGCAATGAGTTATGGCTGAAAGGTGAGACAAGCGGCAACTACCAGCATATTCGCGAAATCGTTGCGGACTGCGATAGAGATACGCTGTTGGTGTACGTGAAGCCCGACGGCCCGGCGTGCCATTTGGGTAATGCGTCGTGTTTTGTTGATGACGTTATGCCGAGAGAGAAAGAAGCCCACGAAAAATTCACCCTTTGCGGACTAATGGAACTCATAAAGGGACGTAAAGCAGAGAAGGTTGAAGGGTCTTACACGTCGTACTTGTTCGATAAGGGGCTTGACAAGATACTGAAAAAAATCGGCGAGGAAAGTTCAGAGGTCATAATTGCGGCCAAGAACGACAGAAAAGAAACGATATACGAAATCTCCGACCTGATTTATCACATGCTGGTATTAATGGCGGAAATGGACATTGAGATAAAAGACGTAATAAAAGAACTTGCCTCACGTCATGTTATTGATAAGAAGGTGAAGCAGGAGAAAATGACATCATGATATTATCGGACTTCCACGTTCACACAACTTTTTGCGACGGAAAAGACACTCCCGAAGACATCGTCATTGAGGCAATATCGCGCGGCATGAAGAAAATCGGGTTTTCGGGGCACTCGTATACGTCATTCGATGAGGAGCCTTGCATGTCGGTAGAAGGAACACAACGCTACAGGGACGAAATTCACCGCCTCAAAGAAAAATATCACTCACAGATAGAAATACTTTGCGGGATTGAGCAGGACTATTATGCTGACATTCAAGCAGAAGGCTATGATTATGTTATCGGCTCTGTGCACTATGTGTTAATTGACGGCAGATATTACACGTTTGAACACAATCACGAATTCACGCCTGCAATGATGACCCATATGAAGCTGCCGAAAAATATTTTGCGCTGGTTTCTGATGTTGTGAGAAAAACTAATGCTGACATCATCGGGCATTTCGACGTACTCACGAAACTTAACGCCGGAAAAAAATATTTCGACGAGGACGACGAACGCTACATCAACGCATACACACAGGCACTTGATGTTTTACTTGCGACAAAAAAACTGTTCGAGATAAACACCGGGGCAATGTCGCGCGGCTATAAGTCCGTCCCGTATCCATCGCGGAAAATCCTGCAGTACATTTCACAGCACGGCGGGCGGGTCATACTGTCGAGCGATTCACACCGAAAAGATACCCTCATGTACTCGTTCCGTGAGTGTGAAGAACTTGCTGATAGTCTTGGGCTTGAGGTCGTCGAACTGTGATTTACTTTGTTGGAGCAGGGCCTGGAGCAGTGGATCTCATTACGGTGCGGGGTGCTGAAATTCTGCGGCGTGCGGACGTGATAATTTATGCCGGCTCTCTCGTCAATCCCGAACTCGTGAAGAAATATGCAGGGAGTGAGTGCGAAATTCATGACAGCTCACGAATGACACTTGATGAGATTGCCGACAAGCTCATTAGTGCTCATGAACGCGGGCTTGTTACTGTGCGTCTTCATTCGGGGGATCCGGCGTTGTACGGGGCAATACGTGAACAGACTGCTATATTGCGCTCCCGAAATATTCCGTTCGAGATAGTGCCGGGAGTGAGTTCACTTTTTGCGGCCTCGTCAGCCCTCAAGACCGAATACATGATACCCGAACACACACAGACCCTCATAATTTCGCGCATTGAAGGCCGTACACCTGCTCCCGAAAATGCTTCTGTTGCGCTGTTTCTGTCGGCGGGAATGATTGAGCGTTCATGCAGTGAACTTATCGCGAGGGGATATGCACCCGAAACTCCTGCGGCGGTAGTGTATCGTGCTTCCTGGCCGGACGAGAAAGTCATACGCGGGACACTCGAAACTCTGCCGGAACTTTCGCGAGGCATCACGAAAACAGCGATAATTCTTGCGGGGGAATTTCTGAATGACGACATCAAAACGACATCACGACTTTATGACAAAAATTTTTCTCATGGGTACAGGCGGCATTCACGAGAAGGGGGCGTAATTGTTCCTGAATGATAATGTCAGAACATCATCACGACTTTATGACGAGTACAGAAAGTAATATTGTTGCGGCGGCATTTACGAGAAGGGGCGTAGAGCTTGCTCTGTCTTTGGGCTTCCGTGTATTTGCGCCGGAACGTTTTGCGTGTGAGAACGTCGAGGCCATCACCGATCCACTTACGCAATGGGCAGGACGATATTTTCACGAGGCAAGTGCGCTGGTGTTCGTCGGGGCATCAGGAATAGCGGTCAGAGCCATAGCACCCCACGTAGCGTCAAAACTTCATGACCCGGCAGTAATCGTAATCGATGAGGCAGGACGTTATGTTGTTCCGTTGTTGTCGGGGCATGTCGGCGGAGCTAATGAGCTTGCGCGGAAAATTGCGGGCGTTCTCGGTGCACAGCCGGTAATCACAACTGCTACGGACGTGAATAACCTGCCTGCTGTCGACGAATGGAGCGTGAAGCATAACTGCGTCATCGAGAATCCCGAAAACGTGAAGCATGTCTCTTCTGCATTGCTTGAAGGCTTGACGGTCGGTGTTGCCGTAACGTGTGAGAACATCGCCGCTCCCTTCCCCGTAACGTTATACTTGCGGCCAAGAAATTTGGTGCTAGGTGCAGGGTGCAACAAGGGCGTGAGTTATGAAGTGTTCGAGGAGTACGCAAAAAGTTTTCTTGACGGTGCCGGTGTCAGTGTGCTGTCTTTGATGTGCCTTGCCTCAATCGACCTCAAAGCGGACGAGCCTGCCATGAAGAATTTTGCGCGTGCTCACAATATCCCGTTCATGACGTTCACAGCAGAGGAGCTTCAAGCACTGCCGGGAAAATTCACAGCTTCCGACAAAGTACTACGCTTCACGGGGACGGACAACGTCTGCGAACGTTCTGCAGTAATGGCGGCGGGTGAAGGTGCTGTATTATTGCGCAGTAAGTGCGTGTATGATGATGTAACTTTTGCGCTTGCGAGGAGTGTTGAGAATGATATTGCATCCCAAAGAAATTGAGAATGAGAGCATGAGAATAATACGTGAGAGGTTGAAGCCCCGCGAATTTCCACCCGACATTATGCCCGTAATAATGAGGGTCATTCATGCTACGGCGGACTTTGATTTTGCCGACACGTTATATTTTTCAGAGAACGTCATAGCACAAGCACATGAAGCCTTGCGAAAACACACACCCATAATCACGGATACACTCATGCTTGCGTCAGGCATCAGCAAGAATTACGGTGTGAAGATACTCTGTTACTCTTCCGACGAGGCAACGCGCACTGAAGCCCAAGCCCGGAATATTACGCGTGCGATCGTGAACATAGAACGTTCTGTGAGGGATTACCCCGGCGCAATATACGCAATCGGCAACGCTCCGACGGCACTAATCCGGCTGTGCGAACTCATACGTGAAGGCCGCGCGAGTCCTGCTCTCGTTGTGGGTGTTCCTGTAGGTTTCGTGAACGTGATAGAGGCCAAGAACGAATTATCTTCACTCACTGACACCCCGCGAATTATAGCTAGCGGCAACAAGGGCGGCACTACTACGGCATGTGCAATCATGAACGCTCTGCTTTACGGACTGGCATAACGACGGGAACATGTGCGGCAGGGGCGGCAAAGGCGGCGGCAATATTCCTTTGTTCGGGTGAATGCGTTGATGTCGTGAGCGTGAGAAATCCGGACGGCGTAGAGTTCGTGCTTCATACGTTCAGGGACGGCGAATATTTCGGTGTCGTGAAGTATTCCGGCGACGACAGAGCAGACATCACCGACGGAGTGAAAGTTCTTGCGCGTGTTGAGTATGCAGACGGTGAAGGAGAAATATTTTTTGCGGCGGGAGAAGGTGTCGGGACTGTTACTCTTCCCGGACTGAAAGTTCCTCCCGGCGACCCCGCAATTAACCCCGTGCCACGTGAAATGATTTCGCTTGCTGTGCGTGAAGTCATACCCCGAAAATCCCTGCGCGTTACTGTGTCCATTCCCGGCGGTGAAGAACTTGCGAAACGGACATTCAATCCCCGTCTCGGCATAATCGGCGGACTTTCTGTTTTGGGCACAACGGGAATAGTGAAGCCCATGAACGAGGACGCATTACTCTCATCACTCACGCTTGAACTCAGCATGATTTACTCTTTGGGATTTCGTGAGGTGTATATTACGTTTGCTGGTACGGGCGAAAAGTTCACTCGTGAGATTTTTCACGTCGGTGGGCGAAATGTCATACAGTGCGGGAATTACCCCGGCTATGTTCTTGATGAGGCCGCAGGAATGGGTTTCACTCACGCGGTAATCGCTGGTCATCCGGGAAAACTGCTCAAGGTTGCGGCGGGGAGTTTCTGCACACACAGCAGGACATCGGGCGGACAGCTTGAGGCACTGTGTACTCATCTTGCGTTGGTGGGAGCGGGTGTCGACGTAATACGCCGTGTGTATCACAGCAACACTACGAACGAGGCTATAGAGCTGGTGAGGTCTGCGGGAATGTGTGATGTATGGCGGAGCTTGGCCGGGGCTGTTGTGCGTAAGTGCATGGAGCGGACTCGTGGAGTGCTTGAGGTTGACGCTGTATTTTTCGACAATGCCGGGAATGTGCTTGGTTTTGAGGGCGGGCTACCGTAGGTCGGCGGTCTGTCCATTAAGGCATGTGCAACCTCACATAACAACGAGCTGTATTCTTTCTCCATGAAGGTATTTACACGTAAGAGCACGCAACAACGAAAGGAGATACTATCATGCGTGAAATCACTATCGCCGGAGCAGGAACATCACACCCGACACCTGAAGTCATGAACGCCCTGAAAAATTCTGACGTAATATTTGCTTCTCCGCGTTTCATGCACCTGATACCTGCCGGGAAAAAAATCATCGACATCAAGAACTACTCACAATTCGAGAATGAGAGCGGCAGAATATTATTTCTTGTTTCGGGGGATCCGGGAATATTCAGCCTTCTCCCGCTCATCAAGCGCAAGTGTCAGAACGTGAAAGTCCTTCCCGGCATCAGCTCCCTTCAGGTTATCGCCTCATACGCCGCTGAAACCTGGCACAACGCCGCAATACTTTCTGGACACGGACGCAACATCAACGCCGGGCATTTCCTGAACACCGTAGAACGAAATGCAAAGACTATATTATTTTGCGACAGTAATATTTCTCCGTCGTGGGCTTGCGAAAAATTATTGTGCCTCCCAAGCGTCGAGGTATTTATCGGCTGTAATTTCGGTGAGAAGAATGAACTTTTTTTGCATGGACACCCAAAAGAATTTATTTATCGCTCATTCCCGGAACTCTCTATTATTCTCATAAAGAATAACGCTGTATATTCTCCCGAAAAAATATTCCTGCGTGATCGTGATTTCCTCCGCGAAAAAAATATCGTCATGACTAATGAGGCTGTTCGTTCCGTAATTCTCTCGCGCCTTGCCGTGAATAATAATTCTGTGCTATGGGACATCGGAGCAGGGTCGGGAAGCATAAGTGTATGTTCAGCTCACGAGTTCCCATATTCCGACGTTCACGCTGTAGAGCACAGCCACGAAGCCGCAGACCTCATCATCCGCAACGCCGCAAAATTCCACCTGCATAATATTCACGTCCACGAATCACGCGCACTTAGTGTTGTCGGTGAACTTCCTGCCCCATCACATGTCTTTATCGGCGGGAGCGACGGAGAACTTCCCGGACTGCTCGAATACATTTCGCGCTTTCATGTACGTGTTGTGATTGCGTGCGTAACACTGGAGACGACAAACACCGCGTATAACCTTCTGCACACGTGGGAAAATTTCGAGGCCGTACAAATTGCTGTAACTTCCTCGCACCCGCTCAACTCATCACTTACTCTCATGAAGGCAAACAACCCCGTAATGATTTTCACCGCAGAAAAATGAACAAAAGTTTATTTTGCTAACGAGGACATAAAATTTATTTACATTCTGAAAATTTAGGATATAATTAGCAGAAATTTTTTCTAGGAGGCAATGAAACTATGAAGAAAATTCTTGCGGCAGTTATCGTCCTTGCATTAAGTGCCGGTGTATGTTTTGCTGAAGGTCTCAACATCTCGAAACCTTCCGAGTTCGTCAATTACAAGGTCGGAACACAGCGCGGAACAATTGCTGAAGGCATCGCTAAGAACATGCTCGGCGACAAAGCAAAAGACCAGCTCACAACTTACGAGAAAGCAACGGACGTAATTCAGGCGTTGAAGGTCGGAAAAATTCAGTGCGCAATCATGGATGAGGCTCCCGCGATGCAGTTCGTGAAGAATGACCCCGAAGTCCTCAAAATTCTCCCTGAAGCTCTCACGGTCGAACAGTACGCAATCGGCTTCAAGCAGGGCAACAAGGAATTACTCGACGCGGTCAACAAAGCACTTGCGGAAATCAAAGCGGACGGCTCACTCGACGCTATCATGCTGAAGTACAAAGAAGACCCGACAGCGGCCAAGCCCGAAGATATAGACTTGCACGTCGGTGCTGCAGGAGGCAAGCTGTATTTGGGAACAGAGTCCGGCTTCCCTCCGTATGACATCAAGGTAGGCGATGGCTACACGGGAATAGACATCGAAATGTGCGCACTCATCGCGGGCAAACTCGGCAAGGAATTATCGATTATCGCTTACCCGTTCGACTCACTGTTTATGGCTGTGAACTCCGGCAAAGTCGACATGATCTGTGCAGGCATCACCGTCAACGAGGAACGCAAAATGTTCACGGACTTTTCGGAACCCTACGAGAACGCAAGCCAGGTCGGTGTTGTGCTGGTGAAGGACTACAAAGCAGAGTAACAGCAATAACTATCAGCCCTCCGAAAATTACTCCGGGGGGTTTTGTTTTTTTCTCCACTCTCTAGGCGACACAGAATATATATTCTTGAACGCACGCGAAAAATGAAGCTGATTCTCATACCCGACCGCCGCTCCTATTTCGTTAATCGGGAGTTTCGTATGTGATAGCAGTTCCGCCGCTTTTATCATTCTGTACCTCATCAAGAAACCCTGCGGAGTTTTCCCCGTCGCTATCCTGAATATTTTTCCCAAATAGCTCCTGTTCAGGCTCAAAGCCGACGCAAGCTCCTCAATCGTAATATTGCGCTGGTAGTTCTTCTCGATGTACGCAACAGCCTCACGAATATAGAAGTCCCGAAGTCTTCCCGTCGTGATTTTCCCGGCATTTTCTGCGGAACTCGTCAGGCAGTCCATGAACATATACAGGTGGGCAATCATCGCAAAAGTTGATGAGTTGTCATTGTGCACAATCGCGAGCATCTCGTCCCGTAACTTTTCGCGCATTTCCGGGAATTTCGTCCTGTACACCGGCTGGCTGATTGACACTCCCGCAGCATCAAGTGCCTGTTTCACCCGTAAACCGTCGAACTCCAGCCACGTATACTCCCAAGGGTTATGCATGTCGGCTATGTATGTGCTGACCTGCCCGGGAAAAATCATGAACCCCTCGCCCGCATGAAGCCTGAAATTTTTTGTCCTCCCGCGCGAATCGTCAGCGTTGAGTTCTCCCCTCCCGTTAATGATGTAGTGAAACAAGTAGTGGTTTCGTCGTGCAGGGCCGAATGAATGTCCTGACTCGCATATCTCATGCCCGAACTGATACAGGCCAAGATCTACATAGGTTTGATTCGGGAATATTGCGAATGTGTATTTGTGCATTTCTCATCACCTCATTGTAATGATTTTATCTTGCAGTGTTTCAGGAATACGGCAATATGTATCTCATCTTGGTGCAGGCCGGTATATATAGCTGTTATTCGGGGATACGGTGAATATATATTTGTGCAACTCTCATCACTCCGTAGAATGTCATCATTAAGATATATTTTTGCAGTTTCGGAGATATTTATGAATGTTACGACTATTTTACAATATATGCTATCCAAAATCACAAAAAAATAGGGGGAGCTGTATACATGGCAGGCTTATCGCTCCAGCATATCTGGAAAAAATATCCCAACGGTTACGAGGCAGTCAAAGACTTCAATCTTGAGATTGCAGACAAGGAATTTATTATTTTCGTCGGCCCTTCAGGCTGCGGAAAGTCCACCACCCTCCGCATGATAGCAGGACTTGAGGACATAAGTTCCGGCACAATGAAAATCGGTGAACGCGTCGTTAATGATGTCGAGTCAAAAGACAGGGACATAGCGATGGTGTTCCAGAATTACGCGCTGTATCCGCACATGACTGTGTATGACAATATGGCGTTCGCACTCATGCTCAAGAAGACACCCAAAGACGAAATCGACAAGGCAGTACGTGAAGCCGCAAAGATCCTCGAACTCGATAAAGTTCTCGACCGCCGCCCGTCGCAGTTGTCAGGTGGTCAGCGTCAACGTGTCGCAATGGGACGCGCTATCGTCAGAAGCCCGCAGGTGTTCCTGATGGACGAGCCTTTGAGCAACCTCGACGCAAAGTTACGTGTTCAGATGAGGGCAGAAATCGCGAAACTACACGACAGACTCGGTGCTACGATAATTTACGTTACCCACGACCAGACAGAAGCAATGACGCTCGGAACTCGCATAGTCGTCATGAAGGACGGTATCATCAAGCAGGTAGACACACCCACCAACCTCTACAACAAGCCCGATAATTTATTCGTTGCAGGGTTTATCGGTTCTCCGCAAATGAACTTCATCGACGCAAGGTTTGACGGAAACGATCTCATTGCAGGCGGAACAAGTTTCGAGATACCTTTGGAGAAAGTAGAAGTTTTGCGCAACGGCGGCTATGTAGGGAAGACCGTAGTAATGGGAGTCCGTCCTGAAAACGTCTACGATGCAAAAGCTGAAGCACTCTGTAGGCTCACAGCACCTTTCGAGGCAAAAATTACCGTGTTCGAGCTTCTCGGTGCGGAAGTGCAATTGTACTTTGATTTCGCGGGGGCTTCTATGTCGGCAAAAGTCGGTCAGGGAAGCAGGGCAGCAGTCGGTGATACTGTGAGTTTTGCGTTCGACGTTGATAAAATTCACGTGTTCGACAAAGAAACAGAACAGGCAATCGTTCACTAGGAGGCCGCAATAATGAGAAAGGTATTATTATTTTCTCTCGCGCTGGTGCTGTGCATTGCGGGTACTGTCCATGCCGCGCCGGTGGAAATTGAGCTTGTGCAGTACAAACCGGAAGCCTTCAGGACGTTCGACATGCTCGCGGAAAAATTCAACAGGACTCACACGAACATACACCTCACAATATCATCACCGAATGAGCCTGTTACGATTCTGAAAACGAGATTTATTCGCGAGAATTACCCGGACATTATCGGCATCGGCGGCGATATGAACTACTCAAACTTTCAGGACGCAGAATTACTTGCTGATGTTTCCGACTACAAAGGGCTTGCGAACATCAAGAAAGCGTACATAGATATTCTTGAGGGGCTTGAGTTCGTTCCGACACCGGGGATTTTCGGAGTGCCCTATATGGCGAATGCGGCAGGAGTACTCTACAACAAGGATATTTTCGACGCTCACGGATGGAAGATCCCGGAATCTTGGCCGGAGTTCCTGAAACTTTGCGACGACATAAAAGCAGCAGGAGTTCTCCCGATGTATTTCGGCTTCAAGGACACATGGACGACCCTCGCCCCGTGGAACGCACTCGCTGTTGACCTTGCTCCGGCGGACGTGTGCCAGCAGGTGAACTTGAGCAGAACGACATTCACGAAAGAATACAGAGAGACAGCAGAGAAAATTTTTGCGCTCCTGAAGTACGCTGAAGAAGGCCCGTTCGCTTACAGCTACAATGATGCTTGTACGGCGTTCGCTCGCGGAGAGTCAGCAATGTTCGTCATCGGGAACTACGCAATACCGCAAATACTTTCAGTCAATCCGAATCTCAATATTGACTCGTTCGTAATGCCCGGAAGCGATAACCCCGACGGACAGACCCTGAACTCCGGCGTTGATATTATGTTCTGCGTCATGGAAGCATCAAAGCATAAAGATGCCGCGTATGAAGTTCTCGATTTCCTGCTTGACCCGGAAAATATACAGCTCTATGTCGACGACCAGAACTCTGTGCCGTGCCAGACAGGAACTTTCAAGCTCACGCCCATGCTTGACGGAATGCGCAAATATATAGACGCGGGGAAAATGGCGGACTATCAGGATCATCATTACCCGTCGGAAATGGCAGTTGACGCACAAATTCAGACGTACCTGCTGAACGGTGATATGAATGCATTTCTTGAACGTTTCGACAGGGATTGGGTGCGCTACAACAGGGACATAATAACCAAGCTCCAGAAATACAACGCTTCACACTAACATAAAGGAGTTGAGAGAAATGAAAAGTCAGAATGAACGCAAAAGAACTTTCTTGATGATAGCAGTTCCGATACTGTTATTGTTCTTCATGTTCAACACTCTGCCGCTTTTACGGGGAGTCATGTACAGCTTCACGAACTTCCGCGGCTACGGCAAATTCGACTGGGTGGGCTGGCGGAACTACATCGACCTCTTCACGGACTCGCGCGTCGGCAATTCTTACTGGTTCACGTTCAAGCTCGCACTCGTAGCTACGATACTCATAAACATTCTGAGCCTGATTATGGCACTGGCACTAAACGCAAAAATACGCTTCAAGAGTTTCCTGCGCGGGATGTACTTCATACCGAACATTCTCGGTGCTCTCGTCGTCGGCTACATATTCAGCTACATATTCACGTACATATTGCCGGCCATAACTCACGCGGCCAGTATGCTTGCGGACAAAAACTGGGCATGGGTCGCAATCGTTATCGTCTGTGCGTGGCAGTCCATAGCAATGAACACCCTGATATACATTTCGGGACTTCAGACAGTGCCTGAAGATGTTTACGAGGCGGCATCTCTTGACGGTGCTACGGGGTGGAATAAATTTCGCTATATCACTTTCCCGCTGATTATGCCGTTCTTTACGATTAACATGGTACTGTGCATGAAAAATAATTTGATGGTATTCGATCAGATTATGGCACTCACCAAAGGAGGCCCCGCACAAAGCACCGAGTCCATATCGTTCCTCATCTACAACAACGGCATGAGCGGAGGTCAGTTCGGATTCCAGAGCGCAAACGCAGTAGTGTTCTTCATAGTGATAGTGATAATATCTGTCCTGCAATTGAGATTCCTGAACAAGAAGGAGGAGCAGCTGTAATGGAAAATTTGACCGTAAAAGAAAAATTCAACTGGCCGGTAACTATATTATTGCTTCTTGGCCTGTTCACTGTTCTTTTCCCGCTGTACATGACGGTGATAATAGCCTTCAAGCAGCCCAGCGAAATGACGAATGACGTAATCGGCCTTCTGTCGTTCCCAAAGGCTTGGAGCTTCGACAATTTCCGGGAAGCTATGAGGGTTACGGACTTCTGGCGTTCACTGTTCAACAGCTTCCTGATTACCGCAGTAACTATGATCGTGTCTATTGCGATTCATTCACTGATGGGCTATGCAGTTGCCCGCAACATGAACACAAGCAAGTTCTACCGTTTCAGCTACTTCTATGTAGTCAGCGGAATGTTCGTGCCGTTCGCGATACTGATGATGCCGCTCGTGAAACAGACAGCCCAGCTCCATATCGACAACATGTTCGGTGTTATCGTTCTGTATGTAGTGTTCTACATGCCCATGAACGTCCTGCTTTATGCCGGATACCTGAAGAATATTCCTGTAGCACTTGAGGAGGCCGCACACGTTGACGGGGCTTCAACATGGACGACGTACTGGAAGATAATATTCCCGCTGATGTGGCCGATGCACGCAACAGTAGCAGTACTTACGGCACTAGGAACATGGAACGACGTAATGACTCCGCTGGTGATTATGTCGGGGAGCGGTGTAAATACTCTGCCGCTTGCACAGCTGAACTTCCAGACGCAGTTCGGGACGAATTACAATCTTGCGTTTGCGTCATATCTGCTTGCGTTGCTTCCGATGTTAATATTCTATCTTGTAGCACAGAAGCAGATAATCAACGGAGTAATCAATGGAGCAGTGAAGTAGCTGCAACTTAATCACAAGGCAAATTATGGGCGGACGGCTTCGGCTGTCTGCTCTGTATTTGTGAAACAGTTGATAGAGTTATGGCTTCGGCTATGTCGCTAACATGGGAACAGTGGCTGGTGTGCCGCAACGATAAAGATTTTCACGCAACGAGTACGGCCTGAAGTCATTACGATTAACGACGATGCAAGAAATTTAGCGGGCATTATGGCTTCGGCTATATTGCTAACACGGGAACAGTGAAAAAGTTTACAGCAGCGACACAAGATTTTTTACGCAATGAATACGGGAGCAGTGAAATAATTGATAGAATACAACGACGACAAGAGAATTTTCACGATACACACGAAAAATTCAACGTACCAGATGCAGGCAGACGGCTTCGGCTATCTGCTTCATCTATATTACGGACGGAGGACTTTGGGAGTTACGGACTGGGCTTTGTCGTACGTCGAGCGTGGTTTTTCCGTCAACCCATACGACGCTGGCAATGACCGCACATACTCGCTTGATGTCCTCCCGCAGGAGTTCCCCTCACAGGGCACGGGAGATTTTCGGAGCACGATGCTCAACGTTCACGACGAGTCCGGCACATATGGCTGTGAACTTCGCTACGTGGGCTACGAGATACTGACGGGCAAATACTCACTGTCCGGGCTTCCTGCTGTCTACGCGAACGATAACGACGAGGCCGGTACGCTCATCATCACGCTCTCGAATGAACGTTTAGGGCTGACGGCGAAATTACTCTACGGGGTACTGCCGGAAAAAGACATCATCACACGGAGCGCAATCATCACGAACGACGGCAAAAATCCTTTCACGCTCACGAAACTATTAACGTCATGCATAGACTTCACGCACGGGGATTTTGACCTCATCACCTTTCACGGACGGCACGCAATGGAACGCAACTTTGAGCGAACACATCTCACGCACGGGCTCTTCACAATCGGAAGCCGCCGGGGAATGTCCTCGCACCAGTACAATCCGTTCATGATTTTGTGCGAACATAACGCAACAGAAACTTCCGGGAATTGCTGGGGTATGCAGTTCGTTTACAGCGGTGGATTTCGTGCGGAGGCAGAACTCGAGCAGTACGGACAAACGCGCTTGATGATGGGACTTGCGGAGGAAAAATTTTCGTACACCCTGAAGCCCGGTGAGAGCATAACAGCTCCTGAAGTGATTATGACGTTCAGCAGTCAGGGACTCGAAAAGCTCACGCATAATTTTCACGACTGCTTACGGAAAAACATATGCAGGGGAAAATTCCGGGACATTCAGCGGCCGATAGTCCTAAACTCATGGGAAGCACTATACTTTGACTTCTGCGGCGAAAAAATTATCGACATGGCCAAGTGCGCAAAATCTCTCGGCGTTGATATGTTCGTTCTTGATGACGGGTGGTTTGTCGGGCGTAATGATGACAATCACGCGCTGGGCGACTGGACAGAAGACACCGAAAAACTCGGCGGCACACTCGGCGAACTTGTCGGGAAAATCAACGCTATGGGCTTGAGTTTCGGGTTATGGGTTGAGCCGGAAATGATAAGTGAGAACAGCAGGCTCTACCGTGAACATCCTGAATGGGCGATGTCTATTCCCGGTGAAAATCCTGTGAGGGGACGCGGGCAGTTGGTGCTTGACTTGTCGCGTCATGACGTGAGAGAGTACGTGTACCGCTCAATCGCAAAAATTCTTGACGGCGCAAACGTCGAATACCTCAAATGGGACTACAACCGCTCAATCAATGAAGTATATTCTCACTCATCACAGTGTCAGGGGAAAATCATATACGACTACATGCTCGGCCTCTATGAAGTTCTCGAACGCATAAACACGAATTACCCCGATGTATTAATAGAGGGTTGTGCAGGGGGCGGAGGAAGATTTGACGCAGGAATGCTCTACTATACCCCGCAGATATGGACGAGCGACAACACCGACGCACTCGACAGAATGAGCATACACTACGGGACATCATTCGGCTATCCCGTGAGCGCAATGGCAGCACATGTTTCTGTGTGTCCGAACCACCAGACCGGGCGCATTACTCCGCTGAACACGCGCTATGTTGTGTCGATGTCCGGGGCTTTCGGCTATGAGCTTGACCCCGTGAAGCTGACTGACGACGAGAAGAACGAGATACGCCGACAGATCCAGAGCTACAAGAACGACCGCGAAATTATCACTGACGGGCTGTATTACCGGTTGAGCCATGAAGATTTTTTTGCGTGGGAGCATGTATCACGGGACGGGAGCTAATCAGCGTCGTAGTTCCTCTGAATCACGGAAACATGCCGATGTGTTACGTCATGCCTAGAGGACTTACTCCGGGGGCGTTCTATCGTGATTGTGATAGCGGGAAAGTGTATCCGTCAGATGCGCTGATGTTTTCGGGGCTTCCGCTGGGAATATTGACGGGGGATTTTCGGGCGTTCACGTTCAGGCTTGAGAGAGTGTAGTATTAAGTATAAAGCTGTGGGACGGCAAAATACATTCATAGTTCCGTTATTTTTCCGTCCTTCAGCATAAATACACAATTGAGATTTTCTGTGATTGCCGCATGATGTGTTATGTGTATGCATGTCGTATCTGTCAGTTCCGCAAAGATTTTCATGATTCTGTTCTCCGTAGTGCTGTCGAGGCTTCCGGTTATCTCGTCAGTTATCAGTATCTTGGGACGCGCAATCAATACACGTGCCGCGTTAATCATTGCACATTCTCCCGATGAAAGATTTTCGCCGTTCCCTTCAAGCATTGTATCAAGTCCGTCCGGGAATTTGTCGAGCAGTCTTTTCGTGAAACACATGTTCATTGCTTTGTACATTACATCATCGCTGACACTCTTACTATTCATTACGAGGTTATTACGCAAAGTATCTCTGAATATGTACGAGTCCTGCGATACATACATAACCTGCTGACGTAGTGCGTGAAGATTATATTTCTCTATATCAATGCTGCCGAATTTTATGTTCCCTTCTTCCGCCCTGTATAAGCCCGTAAGAAGTTTCCCTATTGTTGATTTCCCGCTCCCACTTTCACCGACTATTGCTGCATGTTGTCCCGCTGGTATCATGAAGGATATATCATCAAGCACTTTTTCACCGTATGCGTAACGGAACGACAGATTGCTTACTTCTATGCTTGCTTCACGAATATTTTTTTCTGTGCCGGAATA
>CAJOED010000012.1:10365-28675 GCA_905233335.1 uncultured Synergistales bacterium | reverse complement strand
ACGGGCAATCTCGCGCAGTTTCGACGCAGGAGCACCACTCACGAACGCTTCCTGTATTTTTTCGTTCACGACGAACTGTTCATACAGACCGACGCGCCCCCTGTACCCGGTATTATGGCACTCCGAACACCCGACAGGCTCAAATGCACGTGTCAGTCCCTGCTTGGCCATCATCGCGGGAGGGGCAATCTCACGTCTGCAGTGCGGGCATAACCTCCTAGCGAGTCTCTGTGCTACTGTTCCGATCATACAGCTTGCGGCCAAGTACGGCTCTATTCCCATGTCGACGAGTCGAATTATCGCGCTGATGGAGTCGTTCGTGTGAAGCGTGGAGAGCACAAGGTGTCCCGTGAGTGAAGCCTGTACTCCTATATGTGCCGTCTCAAAGTCTCTCATTTCTCCTATCATCACTATGTCGGGATCCTGACGCAAAATAGATCTCAACGCCGCCGCAAATGTTACTCCTGCTTTCTCGTTCACCTGAATTTGCGACACTCCCGGCAGCGCATACTCTACGGGGTCTTCTACGGTGATGATGTTCACGTCGGGGCTTGCAAGTGCCTGAAGTATCGCGTAAAGGCTCGTGGACTTTCCCGATCCTGTGGGGCCGGTGAATAATATCATTCCGTGCGGGTGGTGTATGAGTTCGTTCATTATTCCCCGTTCGCGTTCCTCCATGCCGAGATCCTCAAGCGTGAGTAATCCGTGCCCTTTGTCGAGAAGACGCATAGCAATTCTTTCACCGTACTGTGTCGGGACGAGGCCGACTCTGACATCCACCGCCCTGTCGCCCAAAGTGATGCCTATTCTCCCGTCCTGCGGTGCCATGTGCTCGGCTATATCCATTCGGGACATGACCTTTATGCGGCTGGTAAGTGGTGCCTGATGTGAGCGGGGAAGCCTCAATCTGTCCTGCAGAACTCCGTCAATCCTGAAACGTATTAATACCTCGTCTTCATACGGCTCTACGTGAATATCTGTTGCCCGTTGTCTTAATGCGTCGACAAACAGCCCGTTCACGAGTCTTATTACGGGGACATCAACCGAGTCGCTCAAAACGTCCTCGCGCGTGAGGTCGTCAATGTCATCAATGCCCTCAATATTTTTTGCTGCCTCATCAGCCGCAACCGAACGCAAGTCGTACAGGGTATGGAGCAGATCTCCGATTTCTTTTTCGTCGCGTATTTCGAGGTCTATCGGATAGCCCAGCGCAACACCAAGCATTTGTGCTTTCGGCCAAGCGTCATAGTTCACAGCACCGACGATTAACACGCCGTCCTCAACTCGTAACGGGACAATGTGAGCATTACGCAGGACATCAAGTCCCATAGTGTCAGGCAATAACGACGAAACTTCTTTTGCGTCAGGCAACGGCGGGAGTTCGATAACTTTTTCTGCTTCTGCCATGTAGTTATTTCCTCTTGAGGCTCTTCTTGTACATATCCCGGAAGCGCGCGTCTATTTCTGCTTCAACCGGGCTTATGTCGACGCTCATTAACTCACTGCGGGCGTATTTCGGCATGATAACATCGCTCCTCTCAACAAGCACATCACCCGAAACAAACCTGTTCGTGAAACCTGATGCCCTGTTAGTTGCTCCTCTCATCTGTTCGGGGTTGGTGATTATCTGCGGCGTGAGGAAGATTACGAAATCTACTTTCTCTTTTTCCTTCGAGAGTTTCTTGAACAGCCCGCCGATTAACGGAATGTACGATATGCCCGGCACACGGCGTTTTACGGAGCGTTCTGTTTCCTTAATCATGCCGCCAAGTATCACTGTTTCGCCGTCCCCGACAACTACCGACGTAGTAACTTCACGCTTTGACGTTATCGGTGTCGCAACTCCTGAAGGTGTCATTACGTCCTCCGTCGTCTGCTTGATGTCCATTGCTACGAGGTTGCCGCTCCTGATGTGAGGTGTTACGGTGAGGGTTAACCCCGTGTCTTTGTAGTCGTAATTGCTCTGTAACGCTGTCGGGTTTGACATGTCCGACGTTGAGCCTTTCAGCACCGGAATAACCTGCCCGACCTGAAACGAACTCTCTTTATTGTCGAGGCACATTAAGCGCGGAACAGAGAGAATATTCACGGCGTTGTACTTTTTCAGGAGTTCGACAGTGGCATACATGAACGGCACCGGCGAAAATTCCGTCTGTGTGTACAGTGTTCCGTTGTAGTCGTGGTAGACTTCCTCGCGCTTCAACGAGTCGTTGTACAGCGTCATGAACGTAGAGGGTACAGACCCTTCACCGAGTGAGAACGTTCCGCCCATGAGCAGGTCATCCCATAATTTTCCGCCCATGACCGTCCAGTCTATTCCGTTGTTCTCAAGATTGCTCACGTTGATTTCAGCAATGAAGCCTCGAAGCAATATCTGTTTGGGCTGTACGTCTATCGTGTCAAGAATGGGTATGAGCGAGTCAAACTGTCTCTGTGTTGCCGCAAATATCAGGCTGTTGGTTGCGACATCAGGAACAACAGTAGCAGGGAATTTCGCCGCGTCAGCTCCCAGCATCGTAGTAGTAGTAGCGAGAACTTTGCCGACCTGTTCAGCCGCCGCAGTAGCATCAATATTCTTCAGCTTGTAGATGTGAAAATCCCCTATCTTTGAATCAACATCGAGATCCTCAATAATTTTCGTTGCCCTGTCAATTGCCGCCTGACTCCCAACAACTACGATTTTTTTGCTCGGTGCGTCAGGTATTGCGTTCAGTCCCTGAAGAGGGCCGTTGCTCCCTGCTATTGCGTTTATCTGTGCGGCAACCGTCGCTGGGTCTGCGTACTGAAGGTCATATGTGCGTGTCATTCTTGCGCTTTGAGGAGTGTCCATCTTGCGAATGAGATCTACTCCCTTGTTCACGTCGGTAGCTCTGCCCTGAAGCAATATATCGCGGCCGTTCCCAACAGGCATAACTATCAGAGCGGGACCGAATGACTGCTGTATTGCGGGTATGATGCTCTCTATCGTGATGTAGTCCACCGGGACTATGTATGTTACTGTCTGTTCACCGTTGCCGGGACCCGAACGCCCCCTGTAAACATTCGGTGATGGACTGTTGCCGCCCGCACGAACTATCGAATAACTGCCCATATTCTGCAGGGAGAAATTATACATTTGCAGAGTGGAAAGCATAATCTCGCGGGATTCTCTGATAGTTACGGGGTGAGGCGATATTATCGTGATTTTTGCGTTCACGTTCGGAGGCACAATAATATTTTCCTGCAGCACTTCCGACATGAAGCGCATGAACCTCACGAGATCCATATCCTTGAAGTTGAACTGCACAAGTCCCGAACGCCTCATTGCCTGAGCAGCTTCCATGAGTGCCTGTTCCTGTTCTGCTGTCATTTCTGTTCCTGCTCCTGCCTGCTGTGCCGTGGCAGCGTTCTGTGTCGTGTTAGCTCTGCGCGTTGCTCCTTCGGCAAATGTATTCAGTGCAAGAATTATTATCATTGATGTACATGTAATTTTTTTGAAGGTCAAATTCTCAACATCTCCCGTCCCCTATTAACAACAAAATGATACTACAAAAAAAGTTCATTCAGCAACATATATAACTGTCGAGCGTCCTTCTCCTATGCTTATAGTTACGCGCCTGAATGTAAGTTCATAGTCCTCGTCAACCTGAACAGAAACTTTTTCTGTGCTCCACTGTATATTATTATCACTGTCAGTCCCGCTTTCAGGCATATCTTCTTCAACACGGAAACGAAGCCAGATATTTTGCGCCGCCTGTATGAGTTTTCGTTCGTCCTGGACTTCTGCCATGAGCTTGTACGACATCGCTATGAGCCTGAAACCCGACGTTATTACCAATCCGGCAACAGCTACAGCAACGAGCACTTCCATCAACGTGAAGCCTTTGTGTTTCATGTCATCGTACCACGTAACGAAGGGCGGTCGGTTTTCCTCCGCGTGTAACTTCAACGTCGAAACGTTCCGCGTTCATGAGTGAGTTAATCGAGTTCGCTATGTCTCCCATGTTCGTAAAGGGTATACCGTTCACTGACTTCACGACATCGCCGCGCTTCACACCAAGACGCTTCAAGATGCTCTCATTCTGTATCCATTGTACTTCAAGCCCTCCTGCTTTATCGTTCGGACGGAGCCTTATGCGTTTGAGTTCGTCGAATGGATTTTGTACCAGGCTGTTCACTATTTCGCTTGGGACTTGGCCTTCTTGAGCGTCGGATGCTGCTACGATACTTCCGGCGGGCTGTGCGGGAGCGGGAGCAGGTGCGGCAGGTTTGGGAGCGGCGGCCTGTTTGGGAGCTTCTTCCTTCTTGGCCTGCGGAACGGGGCCGTACGTTATGTATTTCGTTACGCGCTGTTTGCCCTTGCTGAATACCGCATCACTCTTGCTGACACTCGCCAGCTTGAACTTCTCTATTTCCTTTCCGACAAGCAGAATGTTCAACGCTCCTTTGTTCTCGATCCATGCTCCTATACCCGGCATTGTCCCGCGCAAAATTACGTCATCAAGTGTCGACGGCGGTTCAGGCGGAGGAGGAACATCTTCTGACACTTTCGGCGGTTCGGGTGCTTCGGGCTGTTTCTGCGGAGAAATGTGGAAGGGATTAGCGACGAGAAACCCATCAAGCCCGCGAGGTTTGCCGTCATCGTTCGTAGTTTCACGCGCTCCCGTTACAGCAGAGTTCGTCATGCCGTCAGTGCCCGCGAATTTGTCGAGAGCATAACCCATTCCCACTCCTGCAAGACGGCCAAGCACAAACCCCGCAAGCAATGGGAGAACTAACAGCCATAACGCATAAAGAGTTCCGCCGTTCTCGGCATCATTTTTCTTTTTGTCGTCAGCAATATTATTTTTTCTCGTGAATTTTATTTTGGTGAATACGTCTCTGATTTTCTCAAACATTATCTTTTACCCCCGCTATTTCCGCCTCAAATACCACCTGCCGCCTTCCTGTACCAACGGCAAAAAATTTCTCATCATTCCCATGTTCGCCGCGAACTGTTCAGGGACATCAAGCCTTGCGTCCGCGCGTCCTATCTTCCTCGTTCCCATGTCAATCGTCATATAGCCGTTCAGCGAAAAATCTCCGTTCGTGTGCAGTTGTTCAAGCATAGCTTCATTCCTGTTGACGGTAACGAGTACTCCGCCGTCCCCGATGCTCATAACCTGCCCTATCTGTACACTGCCGCCCCTGAACGATATATCGCATACGGGAGCAAGTCCCAAGATACTCGCCAAAATTCTCGGCCTCAACGTTACGGAACTGAACGAAATATTTGCCATGCCGCTTAGTGTCAGGTTGTGCACCGTGAAGCCGTCATTTTCTCCCGAAACATCAGAGTATCCCACTCTCATGCCGCGAGACTGAAGCTGTGAATGAGCGACCGACATCGCGAACTTTCCCGCCTCGCGCCAGGGCATGAATACCCATACAGCACAGACGAAACCGACGGCAAACAGTAATATTTTTATGATGTTAATTAGTGTACGTTTCATGTCTTAATTTATCGGCCCTATTATCGCCGAAACTGTAAATAGTCTTTCACTCCCTGCAGGAAGTGCCCGTATCTCCGCCGCAATAAATCTCACTCCCCGTGATGCTAACTGTTTCTGCAAGTCCGTAAACTCTTCAGCGTACAGTCTGTTAATCTCTACTGACTGGTTGCGTCCGTCGGGCGTAATCCTGTTTACCCGGCTCCCCAGCTCCATACGTTCGGACACTTGCGCAAACACAGAAGCTACATCAACATTACGGTTAGCGTTGCTGTTCTTTTTCTGCGGGTCAAGTGCTTTGTATTCGTCAGCAAGTATCAGTAACGTTCTGTATCTTCCTTCCTGTGAAGCCAGAGTGTTTACGCCTTGTGCTGTCCAGTCATGAACGACCGAAACTCCGACCCATACCACGAGCATTAACAGCCCAGCCGCAAGAAACTTCACAGAACCGGAAGCCTCACCTCGCAAAACACTTCTTGCGTTATTCAGAGCCGCATCAAAATTCAGTGCCATAATCTACCACCTCACGCGCAATTCAAACCTGTAGCCTATGCCCGCCACAAACTGTGTATTGCTGACCTGCGCATTAATGCCTCTGTCCTCCCAAGCCTTACGGAAATTCAGAATGGTGGACATGTCGGGGCCTGTTCCCGTGCAGTCGAGGCCGTCAGCATTGTAGCGCACAACATCGAGCGTAATATCGCGGCTGCTCACGACGGTGAATATATCCCCCACGTCCGCAAGTACTTCATCGAGCGGGTGTCCTTCTGTCTGTGTGCCGGAAGATTCCGCTATCTTGTCGCGTGCAAGCGTTACGGGGTTGGAGATTCTGCCGGTGCGTTCGGGGTCGAATGTCTGACGGTAAAAATTTTCGCTCCGTGTCCTGACCTGCTGTATCTGTTCGTTGACCTGATTCCACCGTAATAACTCCGCACTAAGGGCGATTACTCCGAGAACGAGAAGCCATAATGCCGCCCGTGTGAGGTATCTCACGATGAGTTCGAGATTTTTCGCACCCTGCAACGCCGAACGTGAGAGATTTACGTCGGAAATCCACGAGCACACATTCACGCTGTCATTCACGATCGCGGAAAATTCTTCGTCTGCTTCATCGTCATCATTGCCGCCCGAAACATTCACGGTAAAAGTCCCGCCGCGTTCAAGCTCCCGTGCCTTGCAGTATGAGTCGTACCATGACAGCTCGTGAGACTCTGAACTCTCGCCCGTATTCTTGCGCCACCTGTACAGCACCGGCCTGTTTTCCTGCCACAACAGAGAGCATATATTCTCCTCGTCAATCCACATAGTTACGCCCGTGCCGTTGTAGTCTTTCAGCCGTGAGATAAACGGAAGAGGAGCAGGCCAAATTTTCCCGCCGTCTTCTGTGCCGTATGGGAGTTCAAGTTCTTCCGGCGAAACGTACCAAACTACACCGTTCACACCGCGCCCGGTCTTTGTGAGCACAACAGGGAAAAGTTCGAGTTCTCCCGCCGCGCTGAATGGCATAACCTGAAGCCTTAATGCCTCGCGTATTTTCGTCGTGTTGCTGAATGGCAGCGCAAAGTCTTCAAGCGATAATGACTTCATCGGCACGAGAGTGATTATGTTCTTGCGGCTCCCTTCTCCCGATGTGATAATCTTTACGGCCTTGCGGGTGATTTCCTGTTCTGCTCCGGTTTCCTCGTCCTGTACTGTCTGTTTGATCTCGATAATGCGGCGGAATTCCGTATCACTGAAATTTTCTCCCCGCCGTTCGTTTACTCTTTCTTTCAGGCGTGATAATAAGTTCATGACTCCTCCCATCTGACTATTTTTCTCGTTGTCCTGTCAAATATGATATTGAATGATGTTCCGCTTTCTCCCTCGTCCGTGAGGCTCTCTATCTTCATCTGGAAATACCTGCTCTTGAAACCTGCTATGTTCGTGAGCTGTGTAGAAGTCTTTGCGCTTGCTCCGGGTATTTTCTGCAAGTCATTCATGGACTCCAGGGGATTTTCTGTTCTGTCCTGTACGAGCCGTTCGGCAATACTTCCCGCGTCAAGTCCCGGCAGAATTTCGAGCACATGAAGCGGCGCAACATTGAGGTTGATTTTCCCGTCGCTGTATATAGTGCAGTAGTCCATCAGGCCGCGACGTTCTCCCGTGCCGTAAAGAATACCCGTATCAATATCGTTGCTCAATATCAGCAGCTCTGACATGTCGTACGGTGAACGGTTGATGAAGTCGTCTCTTTCTGTGCTGCCGACTCTTGGCCGTGTGTTTCGGTCGAGGAAGTCAAGCACGAGGTCTTCTACTGTGTTGTACGGTAAAATTTTCTCCCACATGTCGTGCCATACGTTTTTGAACTCACCGCGTAATGTGTTCCCGTCAGGCAGAAATAAATTTCCCAAAGGTATTTTGTCGTCGAGCGGCGTAACATGTACAACCCATATCCCTAAATCCTCAATCGGTATCACGTACGGCATGTACCACCTTTGCGACGGGCTGTCGTAATTCACCCGTGTAGACACAGCAGACAGCGCACTCATGACGGAAGAAGCCAGGACTTGTGCCATGCTCCGGGCTGTAAGGTTTACGCGCTCACGACCGACACCCCTCACCTGCTGACGGACAAACCACGTGAACGCCGTAGCACATGAGATTAGCAGTACGCCCATCATCAATACGCTCACCAGGACAAATGCCTTTCTTTTGTGAAATGTTTTCAGCGTCATGTTATTTTTTCTCCTGTCCTATTGTCGGAATACTGAAAGTTTCCCGTCCTTACGGCCAAGCCGCGCGCTGTGCTTACGGGGACGAATGCTTTTAGCGTCATTCTGTTTTCTCTCCTGATTCACCGCTCATTACAACGCCCGCCCAATACGTAATTGTTCTTACGGCCAAGCACAACACCAACGCTACGTTACGGGAACACGATAACGCTTTCAAGCTCATCAAGTTTATCTTTCTCCTGTCCTATTGTCGGAAGACCGAACGGATCTTTTTTCTTGCGTCCTATCTTGATGTACAGTCCCGCCGGCAACTGTCCGCTGTATTCTTTCTTGCGCTCGTCCTCGTGAGAACCTTGCGGCACTTCAACGCTGAACAGATTTACTCCGGGCAAAACTAACTGTCCGTCTTCCCCGTTGAGAGTGTTTACGTTTATGCCGTTCGGAATTTTTCCCGGAAACATCCACCGATAAAGGCCGGGTATTATGTTATTGTGCATCATTCCACCTTCTTCAACTTTGTAGACCAGAGTGCCGCATGATAAGCCCTGCGCGGTCGGTGAAGTGCTCATGATTAACAGTGCGTCGTCATCATTACCGCCCATAGCCTCATGATCTACTACCATTATCACGTTCGGAGCCATTCTCATGGCAGAAGATAAATCGCGCGCAATAAAATTCATCGTCCGGGACAAAGCAGAAAGATCCGAATACTCCTCTTGCGTTTCGACGACACGCCGCACGGTAACAGCTACGGGAGCGAGGGCAAAAGTCATCAGCATTCCCGTGAGCATCACCGCAATAAGAATTTCTATCAGGGTGAACGCTCTTCTACTCTGCATCTTCTCCGGGGCCGTTCGCAAGTATCAGGGCATTCACCATATTTCCGCCGGAGTCCTGCTGGGGTCGTCGCACAAGATGATACGTACCGGGCTTGAAGTAACTCTTCAGCTCGCGCAACACCTCTTCTATCTGGTATCTCTGGCACAAGTCAAGAAGCCTCCCGATGTCTTCAGAGTGCGGTTCCCGGTTGAATTGCGCCCATAGAATATTGAAACCGTTTACGAGTGCTTCAAGATCGTCTGTCTGTTCGCCTAAGTGCAGGTAGTGATGACCCAAATTGCGCTGGGCTTCCTCATACACTATGGGATGTTTCGCTGATTCATTGAGGAGGTACATCTGCAGGCCCTGATTTTGTGTTGAGACTGCCTGACGCAGGGTATAATTTCCGTAAATGCCGCTCGAAATGTACACACAGCCCGCAATCGATGACGCAACGCACGCAACGCCGACAAGTTTACGCAAGGGGGTAATTTTCAGCACGTCAAAGCTGAATTTGCCGGAGAAAAACTCTCTGTTGCACAAAGCAAAAGCCAGCGTAATCCATACCATATTTTCGATTCGGTGGAATGGACGGGTGAAAATCGCACAGAATGTTATCAGTGATACCAGCGCAAATGCCCATACAGCGTTGATGTTTATGCTCATACGTTCGCGCTTGAACAGTCCGTAAATCGCAGGGACAAACCACGCAAGCCACATCAACAATAACATGATGCCGCCGATTGTACCGCCCTCACAGAAAAACTGCAGGAACTCATTATGCGCCCAGTGCGTATACTGCCAGTTGTACCAGTCGTACGGGAAACGTGCAAAACCATAACGCTGTCCCTCAAGGTAATGCCACTTGAACTGACCGATGCCGACACCTTCAGGGTGCTCAAGATACATTGCGGCAGAAGTCGTCCATATTCCGCGACGGTTGCCGACGTTCTCCGCGTGCTGTATGATTTCTACCGTCTTGTCGACAATACCTCCCGAACGAGGAGCGTACTTTGCCGCCCACATCAGGACACACAGAACAAACATTACGGCCAGGAAGCGCATGAAGTAATTTCGGTTGAACTTGCTGACGGTGATAATGAAGATGAGTATTACTCCGCCGAGAAGAGCGAGAGTTGCAGAACGGCTTGTTGAGTTCAGCAGACCCCAGAGATTTATGCAGGCAAGAATGAGAATTAGCACCGAAAAATACGTCCTGCCATTGTTGCCGAAACGCCACGCACATACGAACGCCGAAACTATGCACAAAGCACCCAAAACACCCAGCAAGACGCTCTCTTCAGTAACAGCAAACTTCAAGAACACGACCGCAAGCGCAACACATACGGAGGGAAGCCATATCTTTTTGCCGCGTTCTTCAGGTGCTGCCTTCCACGCGTCGTACACATAGAGATACACAGCTCCCAAAGTCGCAACTGCTACCCATAGCCCGAACATGTTTTGCTGTGCAGTGTTGCCGATGTAGTTTCCGGGAGTCGGGAGAATGATGTCGCTGATTTCCTGCAGGTCAGCCAGGAATGTGCCGCTAAGGAACTGAAAGTCATTCATGCCGCGAATCTGAAGCTCAGCAAACATGACGTTGATTGCGCCGTTGATGTTCGCGAGAAGGAGTGCGGGACGTAATCCCCAGTCAGGGAACGACGACACACTGATAACGTAGAATGCCCATACAGTAACGAAACATACCATTTCCAGCGCGTAGCCCGTCGGTGAAAATATGTCGACCCATAGCGGCTGTAATGCACAATATGCAAGAATAACCGCCCATATTATCCCGAAAATATCAATCTTGAACGTCAACCTTTCACGGCCATAAATCGCAAGCCTCACTCCCGCAATGAATACGGCGATTGCTACAGGGACTCCCGTAACCGTCCACTTGAGAATGTGCAGGGTGTCAAAAAATTTTACGCCCGAATATATCAGGTTGGGGAGCGCGAGAGATATGCACCATAAAGGTATCAGCACCCACGCGGGCACAAGCGGCAGAATTTCGGGTGAATTTTTCGTGTTAGTTTTTGTGTTGTATGTTTTCTTGTTTTTCTTCATGATTTCTCCTATTGTAATAGTGTATAGTGTTCAACCGGCAAAATGAGTTCGTTAGTGCGGGCACTATGAGAGCCACTCTTACCCC
This sequence comes from uncultured Synergistales bacterium, assembly GCA_905233335.1. Taxonomy (GTDB): domain Bacteria; phylum Synergistota; class Synergistia; order Synergistales; family Aminobacteriaceae; genus JAFUXM01. Next base: position 17,522 of record CAJOED010000012.1, on the reverse strand, counting down.
CTCTTTACACATGCAGCCGGCAAAAATGATTTCACCGACGCAAGCACTACGGGAGCCGCCGCAAACCCGCCGGGTAAATCTTTCTCCATGCTTCTCACTTACTACCGGCAAAAGTGAGTTCGTTAGCGCGGGTACTATGAGAGCCAATCTTACCCCCTCTTTACACATGCAACCGGCAAAAATGATTTCACCGACGCAAGCACTACGGGAGACACCGCAAACCCGCCGGGTAATTTTCCCTTCATGTTACTCACCTATTGCAGGAGTGTATATCTTTCCACCGGCGCAAATGCATCCGTGAATGCAGGAACTACAGAGTCAGGCGTGAAAGGCTCAAGCCATTGATGAGACAGCAGGTCAGAAAATTTTGCGTCAGGCGTGAGGGGAGCAGACAGCGATAAATCCCCGGCACCAACGAGAATAATATTCTGCAGTGCACGTGCATATTTCGGGTCGGGAGCGTTCGCCGGAAAAATCATCATCGTGGAGAACGCGCTCGAAAACGCCTTGTATATCCCGTGAAAAACTCCGGCCTTCTGTCCGTAAACCGACGCAATAATATTCACTATCAACACTCCGTCGGGCTTCAGGAGTTCGCGAAGAAGTGAGGCAGTCTCTACGGTCGTCATCTGGAACGGTATAGATGTCCATGAGTTGAACGTGTCCATGAAGATTGCGTCATATTGTCCGAAGCCGTCATGCTGTGCCCTGTTCAGGAAAGTCCGCGCGTCCTCGTGAAAAATTCTCATGTTCTCGTCGTCCTTCAGGTTGAAATAATCTCTCGCCGCCTCCGTAACTCCCGGATCCAGCTCTACGACATCAATAGAAACATCACGCCTCGTGTCCAACAGGTAACGGGGAACGCAATAACCTCCTCCGCCAAGCATTAATACTCTCTTTGTGTCGGGCTTGTAGTGGAAGGCCAAGTCGTAAAATTTCGTGTATTCGCTGACGAGTTCTGAAGGGTGATCCGTGTACATTAGGGACTGTGCCGCATCGGGGTTGGTGATTAGTACCCGGACACGCCGCCCGTTTCGTGTGTCGACGCTCTCGACAATGGAGAGATGGTTATACGCCGTGTCAATCTGGACACCCACCGGACTCATCGGAAGCCCGTATTTGTCCGCAGCCCATGCGCCCGTTCCTATTGCCGCAACAACGAGAACGGAGATAATTTTTCTCCATGCTCCCGTGTACACCAGCACCGACAGAAACGCCACGCCGCTCGCAAGAAGCATCAATATCACGCCCGACGGGAATAACGAAATCAGCACAAAGCCGCCGAGAAATGTCCCTAAAATGCTCCCGGCAGAGTTCAGAGCATACAGACGACCGACAACTGCTCCCGACGAGGATACGTCCTGCATTGCGAGTCGCGCCACGAACGGAGAGACCATACCTAGAAGCAGGCTCGCGGGGGCGAAAATGCACAATGCCGCACACACTGAAGCCGCGTACAAATTCAGGTTGAGTCCCTGAAGGCTGGTGAGTATGTAGTTGCTGGCTGTTGCTGTTATGGCTATGATGATTGCCGCAAAGATTAATATCCGTCCGAGCAATTTCCCCTCCGGCCTCTTGTCAGCAATTGAACCTCCGAGCCAGTTCCCGAAACATAAACTCGTCATGATGATCCCGATTAGTGCAGTCCATACGATGAGGGAAGTCCCGAAAAACGGAGCAACAAGTCGTGAGCCGGTAAGCTCCAGTATCATCGTTGCCGCCCCGCTGAAAAATGATACTATCTGAAGGCGTGCCTGTATTCTTACGCGCTGACCTTCATTTCTGCTATCGTAATTCAAAATATATTCAGCTCCATTGAAAAATTTTGCGTTTTATTTTAGCGATATGAAACAAAAAAATGTATCGGCAAATTTTTTCACTTCATGTAGTTATTTTCTGTAAGTCCCCGGCATAAACAGAAGGAACACCGCGAAAAGTTCAAGCCTCCCTGCAAGCATACAGAACGAGAACAGCCACTTGATGACCGACGGAAGCCACGCGAAATTTTCTACAGGCCCCAGCATGTTCAAGCCAGGCCCGACGTTGCTCAAACACGTAAGCACTCCCGTAAACGCCGTAAGAAGCTCGATGCCGAACGCCGTAGTTATGAGTGTGCTCGCAGTGAGTATGATCATGTACAGCACAAAGAACGCCGCTGAACTGTCCATAGTGCTTCTGGTTATTGGTTTGCCGTTGAAGCGTGCAGTGATTACCGCGCGAGGGTGAAGCAATCGCCAAATTTCCGCACGTAACTGCCGACCCAATATCTGAAAGCGTGAGACCTTGCAGCCGCCTCCTGTTGAACCTCCCGACGCACCTATGAACATCAACAGCACGAACAGAAACTTTGTGAACTCAGGCCATAAGTTATAGTCATCGACAATGACTCACGACGTGAAAGAACGTCCGCCGCAAAGTGTGCTCAATCCCCGAGAACATTCCCGAAGCATAAAGTGCTATGGACATTGCGAGTGCTGAAAATATCGTGATGAGTGAATATGCTCTGAACTCCTCGTCGGAAAGAAAATCACGGAATTTTTTCTGCGGCAGAAGGAAGTACAGCGAGAAGTTCACGCCCGACGCAAACATGAAGATTATTATCACCCACTGCACATATGGACTTGTGAAGTACGCAACCGAATTATTTTTCGTCGAGAAGCCCCCCGTCGCTATCGTCGAGCATGAATGACAGAACGCATCAAATAATGACATTCCACCGAACATGAGCATGATTGTTTCCGTCAGCGTCAAGAACACGTACACAGCCCATAATCTTATAGCTGTCTGGTGCAGACGCGGCGTAATTTTTTCGGCGGTAACTCCGGGAACTTCTGCCTTGTACATCTCCATACCTGACACTCCCAAGAAAGGCAATACGGCCAAGCTCAATACGATGATACCCATTCCGCCCATCCAGTGTGTCAGCGAACGCCATAACAGAATACCGCGCGGAAGTGCTTCAATGTCCGTCATGATAGTAGCTCCCGTTGTAGTGAATCCCGACATCGTCTCAAAGAATGCGTCAGTGTATCCCGGCACGCTCTTAGACAGCCAGTAAGGCAGAGCACCGACAGCAGAAGCCGTCAGCCACGAAAAGCCCGTAACCCCGACACCTTCACGAATGCCCATAGAGATGTTGTCTTTTCCGCCGCAAATGGAGAGTGATACGCTCGTGAAAATCCCGGCAAATATCGATATACCGAATGCGCCCGCGTCATGTGAACAGTCATAGAGTGCAATGCAGAAAGGGAAAATCATAGCGACGGACACAACAAGGCATATTAACGACAGAACACGAAATACAGTCTTTATCTTCATGATGTCTATTCCTGCTCGTTGCTGCTGAATAACTTTGCGGCTTCCGGCATCATTTCTGTGAGCGCAAACAGTATCACGTGATCCCCCGCCAGCAATTGAGTAGCTCCCGTCGGAAGCAAAACTTTTTCGCCCCGTCCCAAAAGCGCAACTACTACTCCCTTCTTGAGCTTTATCTGCGCTAAGGTCTTTCCGATGAGTTCATTGTTCTCCGGCATTACGACCTCTAACATTTCGGCGTTGATACGTTCGATTATTGAGAATGCCCGCGTGTGTCTTGGGTAGTGCACAACACGTAGTATCAGGCTCGCAAGTGCTTCATTCGGGTCAACGATAGCGTCAACAGGCATTAACCTGGTGAGTTCCTGATAGTCTTTTCGCTTCACGATGGCAATAGTTTTCTTTGCGCCCATGCTCTTGGCCATTGCCGAATATATCAGGTTGAGTTCGTCGGAGTCCGTCGCACAAACATAACCGTCTGCATCCTCTATTCCTTCTTCACCGAGAACTTTTCTGTCGATGCCGTCGCAATTCAGGACGAGAGCTTCACCGAGTTCCTCCGATAATCTTTCACACTTGGCTATGTCCTTCTCAATCAAACGCAGGCTGACGTTCCCGAAATCACGTTTTACGGCTTGTGCTATTTGTGTTCCTAGTTTGCCTCCGCCGACAATGAACAGTTTTCGGAGCGACAAATATTTTTCGGGGTTAGGCTGGAATATCTGCTGTAGTAATTCCGCGCTCTGCTTGTACGTAACGACGTAGCACGTATCACCCGCACGCAATACCGTAAAGCCGTTCGGGACTCCTGATATGCCGTCTCCGTGTTCGACGTGAACGAATACAGCCATGAGGTCGGGGAATTTTCCGCGAATGTCCTTCAGAGCCATGTTCACGAGCGGGGAATTTTCAGCAATCTTCAGGGTATATATTGCGGCTCGTCCGTCGAGTAATTCTGCGGCGTGTATTGCTGAACTCACCTCAAGAAGGCTGATAACTTCGCGGGCTATTGACCTTTCCGGCGAAATCATCACGTTGATGCCGAGCTTCTTGCCCCAGTCGGCACTGTCGGTGAACTCAAGATTACGTGCGCGGGATATGACGTTCGGGACTCCTGCGCTGTGTGCGATCCAGCAGGCTAACATGTTGACCTCGTCCCTGTTGGTGCACGCTATGAGTATGTCGGTGTCCCCGCTTGGGACTACTCCGGCTTGTGCGAGGACGTTCGGTCGTGCTCCGTTGCCGGTGATGACTTCTACATCAAGCTCCTCTTTTGCGCTTTGGGCTTGTGCTTCGTCGTTCTCTACCAAGTATATATTGTGTCCTTCTGACGAGAGAGTACGCGCGACGTTTCGTCCGACTTCTCCCGCTCCTACTATTACGATGTTCAAAAAGTTATACCTCCAAAAATATAATGTTGCTGTATGGGTTTTGCTGTTGCGATGTTCGCCTCAAAGCGTCCTGATGTTGCTCTCCCGAAATATTACATTACTGCACCCTGCATTCATTAGCTGTGATACCCGCCTCACACACTCCGCCACGAACACGCAAACATTGCCGACGGTTTCTGCACACCCGGACGCATTATCTTCACCCGAAAAGACTTTTCGCCGTCCCCCGCAAAATTCAGCGTAACATTCTCGCCGAGTTTCGCGCCGCTCCTGAATGAAGCACATATGCTTATGAGTTCGTGCGTCATAGTGTCTACCGGGCAGGCATCGAATACCCACTCGAAATATGCGGCATTGTTGACGTGAGCGTTGTAGTCGAGGTCGTGAAAGCGCACGGGGAAATTCACGCTCAACAAAATATTCTCGTCGTCGAAATCAGGAATGTCCCGGAAGTCAGGCGGTATATTCTCGGTGTCGCGGCTGGTGATTTCGGGAAGGTGCGCAATGGGTTTCACTGGCCGCCCGGTGTGAACATCAAGAAGAAGCCAGGCTGTTTTTGCGCGGACTATTTCTCGTCCGTCGTGTGAATGTACCCTAAATGCCCTCAAAGTGTTGTAGCCGTGCAGGGGGTCATGAAACGTCGTAACAAAAAATTTTTCGTCAAGTGAAGGGAGTTCGCCGGTGATGTCTATCTCGTAGCGCGTCAATACCCAAGCATAACCACGCGCAATAAGTTCCGTCGTCGTGCCCTCGATGTCCTCAACAGCAAGCCCGGCTGTGTCCTGAAAGTAATCGAGAAGGCTGCGGAGCTTTATCTTTCCCCTGCATGACGAATCAGAAGGCAACACAGAAAATTCATGTGTGTACATTATCGCGTTCTCCTGATGGTGATGCTGTTTGCGTGCCCGGTGAGTCCCTCACTCATTGCGAAACGTTCAATGTCATCTGCCGCACTGCTCAATGCTTCATGAGTGTAGTATATGTACTGCGACTTCTTCACGAAATCATCAACCGACAACGGACTCGAAAATCTTGCTGTTCCCATCGTCGGCAAAGTGTGATTCGCTCCGGCGTAATAGTCCCCTAGTGCTTCAGGTGAATTTTTGCCCAAGAAAATACTTCCGGCGTTGCGTATCCTTCCTGCTGTAATCCATTCGAACGGGTCGGACGTGCATATTTCGAGGTGTTCGGGGGCAATGTCATTAGCGATCTTCACGGCCTCGAATAACTCATCGACAATAATAATTCTCCCGTTGCTGTCGATTGATGCACGAGCTATCTCGTAACGCTTGAGCTTGGGCAGCTGCTCCTCGATTGCTTCACTGACCTTTTGCGCAAAGTTCCGGGAGTCAGTGATGAGTATTGCGCTGGCTAGCTTGTCGTGTTCCGATTGTGCGAGCATGTCTGCGGCAATGTGTGAAGGGTTGTTGTCCTCGTCCGCAATGATGAGAATTTCACTTGGCCCCGCAATCATATCAATAGCAACTCTCCCGAATACCTGACGTTTTGCCTCCGCAACGAAAATATTACCCGGCCCGACGATCTTATCCACTCTCGGAACGCTCTCCGTCCCATACGCAAGCCCCGCTACAGCCTGAGCACCTCCCATCTTGAACACGCGCGTAACTCCTGCAACATGTGCCGCCGCAATAATTTCGGGTTTGATTTCGGGAGGGGTGGCAATGTATATCTCATCACAGCCCGCTATCTTTGCTGGTATGGCGTTCATGAGGACGCTTGAAGGGTATGAAGCAGTCCCGCCGGGAACATACAGCCCGACACGTTCAAGAGGTATAACGCGCTGGCCGAGAATTACGCCCTCACTGCCGGAGAACATGAAGCCGCTGCGCACCTGTTTTTCGTGGAATGCATGAATGTTCGCTGCCGCCCTCTTGAGCATGGAGAGATACTCATCACCCACGACACTCAACGCCGCACTGACCTCATCAGGACTCACAGCAAGAGACGAGAGATTTACGCCGTCGAATTTCCGTTCGTACTCAATAATTGCCTTGTCGCCGTTCTGCCTCACGTCGTCGATGATTGCGCTCACGGTTTGAGTTACGTCGGGGCTTACGGTGTTTATGTCCGTTCGTGAAAAATTTTCTGCGTCAGTTATCTGTATCAATACTTGCTAACCTCCCTATGATTTCGTTTATCTTTTTCCCCTTGAACTTATACGCTGACTTGTTCGCTATCAGGCGTGCGCTCAATTCTGCAATGACACTCATTACCGACAAATTATTTTCGCGGAGTGTCGTCCCAGTTTCTACGATGTCAACGATAACGTCAGACAGTCCCAAGACCGGCGCAAGTTCTAGTGAGCCTCGCAGGGTGATAATGTCTATTTCCCGGCCAAGTCCCGAATAATAATTCTGTGCTATGTTCGGGAACTCTGTAGCAACACGCAAAATCTTTTCTGTGTCGTCGTGAAAGTCATTGCGAGCCGCA
>CAJOED010000012.1:0-10314 GCA_905233335.1 uncultured Synergistales bacterium | reverse complement strand
TCTCCATGAGAATATCTTTTCCCGCCGCACCGATGTCAGCCGTCCCGCGCTCAACGTACACGGGAACATCAAACGGCTTCACCCAGAAACACCGCATACCGAGAGACTCATTCACGAACACAAGCCGCCGGGAATTGTCGAGCATTCCGGGAAACTCATAGCCCGCCGACGCAAATAGACGATATACTTTTTCGCCAAGTCTGCCTTTGGGCAACGCAATATTAATCATATCTTTCACACCTCACATCACAATCACTAACTGCCGCAATGTTAATCATCTCTCACCGCTCCTGTCTGTCATGCCGGAAAACTCACAGCCCGCATCGTGGGTCAACGATACACTCATTCACTCTCAATGCTCCTCTCTATCATGTCAAGATACACCGCAAACCCGACAGCCCTCGCGTTATCGTGCTTCATCAACCGCATGAGATTATCATACTGTCCGCCCGACAAAATCGCTTCCGGCATACCCTCAATGAAGCCCCTGAACACGATCCCATTGTAGTAATTGAGGTTGTTCACAGCAGAAAAATCTACGCGAAGTTCGTCGTGATATTCTGTGAGCGAGGCAAGAACTTTTCGTGTTGACCCATCAAGTTCAGGGAGTGCAGAAGAGATTTCTCCGTTGAGCTTCACGAGGCGTATAACTTTTTCGGGAGCATTCAGAGCTTCAAGCCCGTGTATGTTCTTCTCCGCAATGCACTTCAGTATGCCGGCTCTGCTTGAAGTGTCCGGGAGAAGTTCCGCAATCATTCCCGCGTCCGCAACATCAAGAACACACCGACGACTTCCCGCCACCGTGTGAAGACTCAATATCGCGAGTTCGAGAACTTCACGCAAGTCGTCATCATGAAGTCCTCCGACGCACTCAATGCCCGCCTGCGAAATTTCCCGGAATGAGTTAGCGTTTCTCGGAACACGATAAACTTTCTCATCGTAATAGAATTTCTGAACGCTCCCGAAATCTTTTATGTGCTTCACTATCGACAGAGTAACATCGGGACGCAGTGCCATTAGTTTTCCGTTTATGTCCGTGAATGTGAGAATACTTTTCGAGGTCAGAAAGTCTTTCTTGTCGGCGTAAAAATCATACTCCTCAAAGCGGCTCATTCTGTAGAAAGTGTAGCCGTAAGATTCATAAAGCCCTCGCAAATTCAACGCGGCTTCTTCCTCCGGCCTTAGTCGTAAGTTGATCATGTACAGCTCCTTTTTTTTGCGGTCAATGATAACACACGCGGCAATCTACAAATTATTTTCGCAATCTTTATATATCATCAAGTTATTCCGAAACTTAACACATGCTGAAACTGTACATGTTATAATTGCTGAAAATTTATTCACACTATATACAATTGAAGAAGAAGGGGAGGCACAATGGACAAACCGCGCCGCATAATTCTCGCAAGACACGGCCAAACTGAATGGAATGTGCAGATGCGCTTTCAGGGTCGCACAAACGTACAACTCACTGACGTGAATCGGCACGACCTTCGCCGCACGAATGTCCTCCTGGCCTCTTGAAGCGATATACACCAGCCCGCTCGACCGGGCACTATACACTGCAGAAGCCGTCGCAAAACCTCACAGCCTCACACCGATAGTCTTACCCGAACTGCAGGAGATTAACTTTGCGGACTGGGAAGGCGAATCAATCCCGGAGCTTGAACGTGTACAGCATGAAAATTTTGCGCGGTGGAGAGCAGATCCGTTCTTCAACCCTCCGCCCGGAGCTGAAACGTGGGAAAAATTATATTCGCGTCTCTCACGTGCAGTAAAACTCTTCCTGAATGAGTCCTACAGGCGCATAGCAGTAATCTCTCACGGCGGAATAATGCGGGCACTGTATGCTGTTCTCGTCGGACTTAACCCGCACAAAGTATGGAACATGGACGTGTCTAACTGTGCTATGAGCGGTGTAGAAATGCGTTTCGGAAGGGCGTGCCTCGTCTTTGCGAACGATGATTTACATGTACGTGCCGGGAAATACGGCGAAAATCTACCTGTATGGGGTGATAGTTATGAGTTTAGATCCAGAGCGTGAGAAAGAATTATGGCGGCTTTGTTCTGAAGGTGATTTTGACGCGCGCGAAGAATTAATTGTTGCGTACCGTCCGTTAGTCTTCTGGATCGCAGGGAAAGTTCACGTAACAGATCCGGAACTCAAACAGGACATTATTCAGGAGGGAATGCTCGCGCTGATACGTGCGGTTGATAAGTTCGAGCCTGAAAGGGAGTACAGATTCTCCACGTATGCTTATCACAAAATACACGGGCAGATTATCAACATGTTAGAGCGTTCCGAGAAGAAAGCTCCGCTCCCGATGCCCGACGAATGGCTGCAGGTTGCCGGCGACAGCTACAGTTCTGACGACGACAGCAATGACGAGTGGTATGACGTAGCACAGAGCATCTCGAAACTTGAGGGGCGTGAAGCTGAAGTTGTGTCTGCGCTGTTCTTTGAGGGCAAGAAACCGAGAGACGTAGCAAAGGAAAAGAAGCTCGATGTCAGCCATGTATACAGACTGCGGAGAAATGCGATCTCGAAAATTCGCGGGTGGCTTGGCCTTGAACCTGCAACAATTCAGTAACGGAAGGTGATAATAATACGTAGAAAGGGGTGCATGATAAATTGAAACATGCTGTAGTTGACAAGAGAATAGCCGGTATTATCCGCTGGCTTGAAAGACTAAAGGAGTCGTATAACTCAGGCTCTATGGAGAGCGCACTGATGGATGCCGAATGTGCAAAGGCAGACCTTGAGAACTTGACGCAGGATTTTTGGGAGAAAGTGAAGCCCGCAGAGTTGCAGCACCGCAGAAAGTGGAGCGTGATTTTGCGTCCGGCGTTTGTTGCTGTCCTGTTCTTGATGATGACAGTTGCACCGCTGGCACGTGATGTTTCTCTTCCGCTTCCCGAACCGCTGTCTGTTCCTGTTGAGGAAGTTGTGCTGGCTGAACCCGTCGTCGCTGTCGTTGCAGAACAGCCCGAAGAGGTCAGGACACAAGCACCGGCACCCGCTCCCAAGAGAGCCGCAAAGAAAGCCGCCGCAAAACGTACACCGTCAGCACCTGCAAAAACTTCACAGGAAAATACACGGGTTGCGAAGGCAAAGACAGTACCATACGACAAAGTTTTTTCACTCATGCAGACGGGACAAAGGGCACTGAAAAATAATAATTCGGTCGTTCGTATGCAGTGATAGTTTAAGGAGAGAGTTTTATTTGTGATGAGAAATAAATTTGCGGCGTTGTTGATTTTCCTGATTGTATTATTGCCGTTATGTTCTTACGCTGAAGATGACGAGGACGAAACACCAGGTATTCAGGTTACTTCTGTCAGTGTGTCGGGCAATGATCATATATCGACTGAATACATACTGAATGTTGTGAGCACAAAGCCGGGCAGTGTGTTAGACCGTGAGAAGATAACGGACGACATTGCAGAGATATACGGCCAGGGATTTTTTTCGTTCGTTGACGTTGATATGATACCTGAAGGCGGAGGAATGGCAGTAAATTTTTCGGTGCGGGAAAACCCGGTAATCGAATCCATAAACTTTGAGGGCAATACGTTATTCTCCACCGAGACGCTCATGAAGGACGTATTCTCACTGCCGGGCACAGTCTTCAACCGTGTATTTTTCCGCAACGACCTCGACAGAGTGCAGGAACACTACCATAAAGCCGGCTATGTCATGGTGAGAGTGTCGGATGTCCAGACGAGCGGGGGCAATATCTACGTTACCATACTCGAACCGAAAGTGCGCGACGTAATCATTCAGGGCAACAGTAAGACGAGAACTTACGTTATACGCCGCGAAATTAAGCTCAAAGAAGGCGACATCTTCAACGTTACGCATTTCCGGCACAACTTGGGAAAACTTAACGGCCTGGGATATTTCGAGGATGTGAACGTAGCGTTTGATGTTCCCGAAAATCAGGACGGAATAGTAGATATTATTCTCACAGTGAAGGAGAAGCGCACTGCATCAGTCGGCATCAACCTGGCATACGGAAGTGAAAGCGGCGTATCGGGAGGCTTGACGTACAACGACACCAACACTTTCGGACGCGGCTATAACTTTGAGGTGGGCTTCAACGAGGGCGACGAGGCTTCATACTGGACATCATTCTCAAGCCCCTACATGGACTCAAAAACTTTTGCGTGGAGGATAGGCGCAACCTACAGGACGTACGACGACAGATATTATTACTACAAGGGACGCAGGCAGTTCGAGTTCGACGAGGAGAGTATTACGTTTTACGCCGGCTTCGGGAAAAAATTTTCGAACGAGGACTGGAGCTGGTACTTGACGTTCAGACACCAGGACACGGAATACGATGATGTACAGTACGCTATACCCGGCTACATAGACGACCTCACGATGTGGGACGGGGTAAACCAGACAGCCGAGCTTCTGCTGACGTGGGACAAGCGCGACCCGTATGTGTCATACTCAAAGGGCTTTGTGTGGGATACGACGCTCGAACAGGCAGTGAAAGTTCTCGGCGGAGAATATGACTACCTGAAGTACTGGACACAGGCAAGACTTTATTTTCCGCTGAATAAAGCAATTGAGGAAGTTGTAGACACAACAGGAACATGGACGGACGACAACCCGTTTTTGCTTGCGGCACGTGTACGCATCGGATCCGCAACGGAAGACTCACTCCCTGCATTTGCGCGTTACTCACTCGGCGGCATGAACACGTTGCGAGGCTACAATTCGCGTTCATTCGAGGGAAGCAATATGTACATGGGAAATTTCGAGCTTCGTCTGCCCGTGAGTTCAATGTTCTCGATCGTGGGATTTTACGACATCGGCAATGCGGACGACAATATGGACTGGGACAACTACCACGACAATTACGGGGTTGGCCTGCGCGTAAAGACACCCTTCGGAACTCTGCGTGTTGACTATGCTGAAGGTGAAGAGGAAAACAGGACATATTTTGGTTTCGGCGAAATGTTCTAGCGTCGTAATAATTCTGCTGGTGCTCTGTGCTCCTGCATGTGCGCTTGATGTTTCAGGAGTCCCCGAATGGCTGAAGCCCGCCGTAACAAGAAGCCTCAATGCTGTATGGTCAGAAATTCCCGCCGAGCCGGAAATCGACAGAGAAGGGACGCTTGCACTCGTAGCTTCCCGGTTGTTTGCCGGTTATGATGTTGCTGTGAATGCCGGTGCCCCTGAAGTAATTTTCACTGCACACGACGAGGAAATTACGCCGGAAGTGAAAATCACTGTGCCGGAATTGCGCGGAATGGCGTTAGAGTGGTTCCGTGATGATATTTCGGGAATGAGTGAGGACATCGCCGGACTCGTTGAGGGACTTCCGCAAAGTGCTCTGACTTGGGCGGACGAGGCTCTGCGTGAGAAAATCGCCGAAACAGTGAGCTACATGCTTCCTGGCTGGGAGTTCTCACAGCAGATATTTATCTCGCAAAATTCCACCCTCATCAACATAACTTTCCGTCCCGGCATGCCGCTCGTGCTCGCTGTAAACCCCGTACTGCCTTCACGAACAATCCCGGCGGTTTTTCGGAACGACCTGCAGGCACGAATGATCCCGGCACTTTCTCCGTTAATCGGACTTCCGGTGAAGTGGGTTGAAACTCATAAGAACGACATAGAGAACTTTGCGCGTGAGTTTCTGCGTGAACGTCATGCGGTGGCAAACATGCGTGCGAACTTGAACGTGAAATTTTCTGCCGGTACTGTGTCGACGTTGACTGCGAGAGTTGACAGTGAGAATTTTGCGTTCTCGTTATGGGTTGCGGCATACGCTGGTATTGAGGGACGTTACCCCGAAATAGGGACATCGTTTGCGTTTCGTCCGTCGGTGAATCTCAACCCGGAAATTTACGCCGAAATAATATTTTCGCTCGACAATTTCGACGAGAAGCACAGAATAGGCGGAAGGTTTGAGCCGCTCAACAACTTATGGGCTGGCGTTGAGGTGCAGTGGCCGGAGAACGAATACTTTTTGCGTTTCCAGTACAGCCCGGTGAGGATACGAGGCTCATACATATGGTGGCGTTACAGTCCCGAACTCAAAGAGCATGAAGCAGCAGCAGGTTATCACTTTGACGATCATCTTGCTGTTGAGCTGTATTACTACAAGGCAGGAGAAGACAAAATCGGGCTTCGCGGTATGTGGCACTTATAGAAATGGGAGGTCATGAAATGGATTTAGCTTTTATTGCGGAAAAATTACACATAAACACAAAAGGAAACTCATCACACGAAATAAAAAAAATATCACCGCCGGAAGAAGCCGACGAAAAATCTTTGTGCGTAGTATGGGACAAAAAAATAATCGACGCTCTCGATGTCAACGTTCCTATTGTTGCGCCGGAAGAATTTTTTGTGTCGGGCAGGGACGGACTCATCTGCGATAACCCCCGCGCAATGCTCCCGAAAATCCTCGCTCTGTTCTCACACAGCACACAGAAACTTTTGGGCATTCACCCGTCAGCAGTCGTTTCACCGAACGCAGAAATCTCACCCGGTGCGTACGTCGGAGCGTTCGTGTTCGTCGGTGAAGGTTGCAGGGTCGGTGAGGGCACAACGATAGAGCCGAATGCTGTACTCCTTGCGAACGTCAAAGTCGGCCGAAACTGCATAATACATTCGGGAGCTGTGATAGGGTGCGACGGTTTCGGTTTCGAGCGTACTCCTGAAGGCATCGTGAAAATTCCGCAGGTCGGGGGCGTAACTGTCGGTGATGATGTCGAAATAGGCGCATGTACAACGATAGACAGGGGCACGATGAGCGACACGGAAATAGGAGCGGGCACAAAGATAGATAACCATGTGCAGGTCGGGCATAACGTGAAAATCGGAAGGAACTGCATAATATGTTCGATGTCGGGCATAGCAGGAAGCTCAATCATTGAGGACAACGTAACCATGTCAGTTCAGGCAGGAATAACGGATCATGTTCGCATCGGCAAGGGAGCAATAATTGCCGGGCGCACGGGCGTAACGAACGATGTACCTGCCGGGGCTGTGGTGTCAGGTTTCCCGGCACGTCCGCACAACGAGGCGAAAAGGGCGTTAGTGCTTGCGGCGGATCTTCCCACGCTCTTCAAGAGAATGCGCATACTCGAAAAGAAGCTCGACGGGTTACAGCAATGAAGCTCACGGGAAAAATCATCATGCGGGGTCAGGGACTCCACTCCGGCCAAGAATGCGAACACACTATAGAGCCTTGCGACTCTCCTGAAGTCCTCATGAACGGTCAGCCTCTGCGCAAATTATCACTCTCCGGCACTAACAGGGGGTCGGACTACATTTTCCCGGACGGCTCACGTGTCAGAACTTGCGAGCATGTGTTATCGGCGTTGTCGGGGTTGGGATTCTGGTCTGGTGTGAACATCACGGTGAACGGCGGAGAGATGCCCGCGCTTGACGGCTGTTCGAACACACTATGCGGCGAACTCATGAAGAACTGCGAACCTTCCTCCATCATCACAAAAAATATTTCTGCTCCCGTGATTGTTTCGAGCGATGACCGAAAAAGATTTGTTGCGGCGTTTCCGGCTGACACCCTGCACATAACGTATACTGTAGAATATAAATACATCGGCACGCAGATAATCGACTACGGGCATTCACACGAGAAATATTTTGCGGAAATTTCCGGCGCACGTACATTTGCGATGTTGTCGGACATTGAGTATTTGCGCTCACACGGAATGGCACTCGGAGGAAACCTCGATAATGCTATCGTCGTCGGCGAAAAGATACAGGCGGCAGGAGGTTTGCGGTGGCCTGATGAGTTCGTGCGTCATAAGGTGCTCGACCTCATGGGGGATCTTGCGGCGGTTGGCTGTCCCGTGAACGCTCACATAATAGCAGTAAGGGCTGGTCATGAATTACATCTGAAACTTGCGGAAAAATTGAGAGGAGAATGAAAAATTTTGCTTGATATATTTGGGGTAATGAAAATTCTGAAACAGCGTTATCCATTCTTGATGGTCGACAGAATAACGGAATATGATGATACTCACGTAACCGGCTACAAGAACGTAACGATCAACGAGCCGTTTTTCGAGGGACATTTTCCGGGAGATCCGACAATGCCGGGCGTTATGATCCTTGAGAGCATGGGACAAGTTGCGTCTGTTCTTCTTGGCCTGAAAATGGGTGAGGAGCATAAAGACAAGATAGCGTTTCTAGCCGGCATCGACAAAGCAAGATTCAGGAAGCCAGTAAGACCGGGAGACAAGCTCGTAACGAAAGCAGAACTCACGAAAACCCGCAGTACTTCGGCAAAAGTGAAGACAGTTGCATATGTTGATGACGAAATAGCAGCAGAAGCAGAATTTATGTGCATAATCGGCGACACACTGAACAAGGAGGCGGCAAGTTGAGCGTTCATATACACCCAAGCGCAATAGTTTCACCCGAAGCGGAACTCGGCGACAACGTAACTATAGGGCCGTTCTGTATCGTTGCACCCAAAGCGAAAATCGGAGCAGGGACGACACTCTTAGCGTACGTGAGCATTCATGACTATGTTACGATCGGGGAGAACTGCAAAATATGCGAATACACAGCGATAGGCGGCGAACCGCAGGATCACGGCTACAAAGGTGAAGTGTCGTACGTGAGAATAGGCAACAACAACCTGATACGCGAGAACGTTACGATAAACCGCGCGACCGGTGAGGGCAATGAGACCGTTGTGGGCAATGACTGCTTCATTATGGACGGCGTACACTTTGCGCATAATGTTCACGTCGGAGATTTCGTTACTGTCGCGAACAAAGTCGGGCTTTCCGGTTTCGTGCAGGTAGGAAGTCATACGGTGTTCGGAGGGATTGCGGGAGTTCACCAGTTTGTGCGCATCGGGGACTACTGCATGATAGGCGGACTCTTCCGGGTCGTGAAGGACGTGCCGCACTACACGCTTGCTTCAGGGGAACCGTTGAGGCTGACGGGGCTGAACAAAGTCGGGCTTGAACGTGCCGGGATTGACGAGGAAAAGCGGCGGGCAATCACGAGATTTTATCGTGGACTGTACAGCAAGGAACGGAGTTTTTCTGAAGCGTTCACGGAAGCACAGAGCAGGAAAGCAGAATATATCCCGGAGATACAGCGCATAATAGAGTTCTACGAGGGCACAAAACGCGGCGTAACGTTCTGGGGCATATAGAGAGAGTGAGAAAAATTTTGCTCCCTGATATAAAAGCGTCGGGGAGTTTTTTTATTGCTATAATATACACATCCCAAATGAAACATAATGACAAGAACGGAGGACTATTTTATGCAGGAAAAGAAAATCGTAAATATTCCCTCACTCATCAGCGATTACTATACGCTTGCCCCGAACCCTGACGACAAAACACAGCAGGTAGCATTCGGCACATCAGGCCACCGGGGGAGTTCAGCACTTCACAGCTTCAACGAGGCGCATATTCTCGCGATAGCCCAGGCAGTCTACGAGCACAGGGCCCGCTGTACTTGGGAGCAGACACTCACGCCCTCTCTGAACCGTCAATGCGCACGTGCGTAGAAGTTCTTGCGGCGAACGGTGTAGAGCTGATACTGCAGAAGGACTTTGCGCCCACACCCACGCCGGTAATCTCACGAGCAATACTCGAACACAACCGCACCCCCGGCAGCAAGACAGCCGACGGAATGGTCATCACTCCTTCGCACAACCCGCCGACAGACGGAGGCATAAAGTACGACCCGCCATCGGGAGGCCCCGCAAGCCCGGAAATTACCAGCAAGATACAGAACAGAGCGAACGAGCTTATACGTCAGGGAGTCGGAAGCATTAAGCGTGTACCGTTCGAGAAAGCCATCAAGATGGACAACGTTCACTTTGAGGATTTCATTCTGCCTTACGTGAAGGCTCTTGCGTCGGTTGTCGACATGGAAGCAATCGCAAAGTCAGGGCTGAAAATCGGCGCGGATCCACTCGGCGGTTCAGGGATATATTACTGGAAACCCATAGCGGAAGTTTACGGCATAAAGAATCTGGAGGTCGTCAATCCGAATCTTGACCCGACATTCTCATTCATGCCCCCTGACCACGACGGAAAAATCAGAATGGACTGCTCATCACCTTACGCAATGGCAAACCTCATCAGGCTCAAAGATGACTACGATATTGCGTTCGGCAACGACACCGACTACGACCGGCACGGCATAGTTACTCCGCAGGGACTCATGAACCCGAATGCGTACTTGGCTGTTGCTGTCCAGCACCTGTTCACGTCGCGCAAAGGCTGGAGGGCGGACGCTATGGTCGGCAAGACTGTAGTCTCAAGCTCAATCATCGACCGCGTAACTGCTGG
>CAJOED010000011.1:20968-24531 GCA_905233335.1 uncultured Synergistales bacterium | reverse complement strand
CAGGAATAGCGAGAGAAATTTTTTCATGCCCCCTTTGAGTTTTCGAGGGGGTTTTTTTATGTCATGAGGAGTTTTTTGATTTCGTTTTTCGCAATGCCGTATTTTTCCTGAATAACTTTCACTATGTCTTTCACACTATCTCCGTCGTCCCTCATTGCCCGCACTTCAGAACGCCACGCCTCACCCTTCACGCCTTCACTACAGCCCGCAACAACCAGCACTAATTCCCCCTTCACGCCCTCAATAACCCGCGCCAAAATCCCCGATAATTTTTCCCGTATGACCTCCTGAAACACTTTGCTGATTTCCCGGACGAGTGCTGCTTCTCTGTCCCCGAAAATATCAATCATTGCGGCTATGTGCTTCTCTGCTTTGTGCGGCGAAACGTAGAAACACAACGTGTGCGGCCAAGTCTTGAGCGCGTCAAAAAGTTTTGTGCGTTCTCCCTGTTTCTCCGGCGGAAATCCCACGAACGCAAACGGCTGGGGACTAATCCCCGACAACAGCACAGCAGGAATTATCGCCGATGCTCCCGGAAGGACATCTACAGCGAGTCCCTCATCAACCGCGCGTTTCAGCAAAATCCACCCGGGATCCGAAACTCCCGGCGTGCCTGCGTCAGAGATTACCGCAATGTTTGCGCCGTCCCGCAACTTTTCGAGCAGGAAGGGGAGTTTGTCGTTCTCGTTGTGAACGTGGAATGATGTCAGCGGCCTGTTGATGTCGTAGTGCCGCAGTAAGACGCTTGATGTCCGTGTGTCCTCACAGGCTATCAGGTCAGCATTGCGCAGTACGTTCAACGCTCGGAGCGTAATATCCTCAAGGTTTCCGATGGGTGTAGGACACAGCAACATCGGCACAAGGTAAAGCACTATGATTTTCCCCTCACTTTATGTTGATGGCAGTAACTCTGTGTGTCCTCACAGGCTATCGGGTCAACACTACACAATACATTCAACGCACACAGCAACATCGGCACAAGGTAAAGCACTATGATTTTCCCCTCACTTTATGTTGATGGCCGTAACTCTGTGTGTCCTCACAGGCTATCAGGTCAGCATTGCGCAATACATTCAACGCACACAGCAATATCGGCACAAACAGCCTCATAATTACACCCCTGAAGCCCGCACGTGTTAGACACAGCATGATTACTCCCCCACGATGTCGATGACCGTAACTTCCGGCGGAACGAACAGCCTCATCATTGCGCCGTTGAAGCCTGACCCGTTGCTGACGTACACATAACCCCCTGCTTTGCGTGAAAGCCCCTGCACACTGTCAGCGACTCTGTCCTTGAAGTAACCCAATGGCCAGAACTGCCCGCCGTGAGTATGCCCGGAAATTTGCAGGTCAAAATTCCCTTCTGCGTCGAACGGCAAGCCCGGACGATGTTTCAGCACCAGCACGAACTTATTTTTGTCGTCGGGTTTCAGAAACGGTTTCAGCCATCCGCCCTCTATTCTGTCGTCGACTCCGATTATCGTAATCCCGGCTGTCTCTGCTCGCTCATCTATCAGCATGTTCACGCCGCAGTCCCTGATAATCTGCTCTACGTCCTCGTCTAACAGCCAGTAGTATTCATGATTGCCGTTCACAGCATACGCACCGTATTTTGCGTTCTTGGCCGCGTCCGCAAGCATAGCAAGTTCACGCCCGCGATAACTCATAACGCCGTCAATGATGTCCCCGCACAACGCAAGTATATCCGGGTGAGAGTCTTCTACTATCTTCATGACCCGCGAAAAGTGCCAGTGAGTCGACAGCCCGCCGATATGAGCGTCAGTCAGGTATACGACCCGTAACTTTTCGATGTCAGGGGGTAATTTGTCGGTGTGTATGGTAACGTAACGCGGGGTAACATAATACGCCTCGCCCATGCAGTATAACGTCGCTATAACCGTGAGCACAACAGCATAACGCAATTTCGCTCCGATGATACTCACAGCAACGACAGCAAAGAATGACAGTATAGTGATGATTGTCCACGTCATGAACAGAGCACGGAGAATTTCGCACCACCTGCCGGGAAAAATATTCACTTCCGCGTGCCCGTAGTCATAACCTGCAACATAACCAATTATCAGCCAGAAAAATATCAGCAGCAAAAATATATTCGTGATTGCCTTACTCACTCCCGAACGTTTCAGTTTCAGCCAAAGATATAACTGCGTGAAAATCGACAACTGCCATAACATAAAAATCTATCACCTCTAGAAATCATAAGCCCGCAGCAATTCAGGCGTGTATTCGTTATTCTCATCCCTTACCAGCAACGGAGAAAGAAGCATTAACCCTTCGCCGCCGTTCTTTACGCATTCTATCAGGAACACGGACGAATTATGATTTTTTTTCGGGTAAACAGGGAGTAATCTTTTCGGGATGATTTTCTTTCTCATCATCGCACTCATGAACACATCAAGCCTCTCACTCGTGAACACCGCGAACATTCTGCCGTTGCTCTTGAGGACTCGTGATGATAATTCTGCTACGTCGTCGGGCGTGCAGGTGATTTCGAGCCGTGCTGTTGTCCGTGAAGCGTCCGGGCTTGGCCGTCCTGCGTGTGTGCTCTCGTAAGGAGGGTTAATGACGAGTACGTCGAAACATTCGCGGGGGAAAATATTTTTGTCGCGCAAGTCCCCGTGTATGAACTTCACGCGGTCAGAGAGAGCATTATTCTTTGCGTTGAGTTCGGCAAGTTCGACGAGTTCCGGCTGTATGTCCACTCCCGTAACGTGAATATTCTTGTGCCTCACAGCAAGCATCAGAGACACAGCACCCGACGCACACCCTGCTTCAAGAACTTCATGATGTCCCGCGCGGATTTTCACCCACGACGACAATAACACCGTGTCCATATTCACCCTCACGCCTTCAGCGGGCTGTAAGAGCTTCAGACCTCCCGCAGAAATCTCATCACATGTTACGTTATTCATGTATCAGCTTGTTGATTTTCCTGAATGCGTCTGCTCTGTGTGAAATGCTGTTCTTGATGTCGGGTGATAATTCAGCGAATGTGAGAGAGTAACCGTCCGGCATAAATACAGGGTCATAGCCGAAACCGTTGGTGCCGTGTGATTCGTCAGTGATTGTGCCCGGACAACAGCCTTCTGTGATGAGCGTATACTCTCCCGGAACACACAGACACAACGCCGCCGCGAATCTTGCACGACGATTACTGACTCCCTGAAGCTGTGAGAGAAGCCACGACACTTTACCGCTGTCTTTTCCCGGAACAACACGGGCAGAGTACAGTCCCGGAGCACCGTCGAGAGCGTCAACCTCAAGCCCGGAGTCATCAGCCAGGCACGGAAGCCCGGATTTTTCCGCCCAAGCACGAGCCTTCAGCATTGCGTTTTCGTGGTAAGTTCTGCCGGTTTCCTCAATGATGAGCCGTGATATTTCGGGGGCAAAAAGTATTTCGTCCGCAAAGTTCCCGGTGATTTTCGCGAACTCGTTATACTTTCCCTTGTTGGCTGTAGCTATGATGAGTTTTTTGAATGTCATAGTTTTTATGTACCTTTTCTCCTGACAACAAGCCGCGATATTTCGGGGGCAAAAAG
>CAJOED010000011.1:4076-20951 GCA_905233335.1 uncultured Synergistales bacterium | reverse complement strand
CCTTTGTTGGCTGTAGCTATGATGAGTTTTTTGAATGTCATAGTTTTTCTGTACCTTTTCTCCTGACAACAAGCCGCGATATTTTCACGCACCCGATATACTTCCCCTTGTTGCAAAACCTCATGACTTTTTCGGCATCTTCCATACAGTGGAAAGGTCAACACTCCCGCCGGATTTCGGAGGCTTTGAGTCTATCAGGAAGCGAACTTGCGAAAGGGGCGAAAAATTTTCCTCCATCGTTCTCACTATCGCCGTAAGCAGCAGAAGGCTCTTGCGCTGTCCGATTGAGTTCAACGCCGAAGCAAACTGCCCCGACATGTCAAGAAATGCTGTTTCCCCGTTCCTGAACACATGAAGCAGTTTTACGTTTTTCAGGCCGCTCATCGTGATTATGCCTTCCACCGCATCGCGTATGTTGTCCTCTGTCGTGCGCTTCACGAAATTCTGCCGTGTTTCCGCTATCGTGTCATTGTTCACGTGGTACAAGTTCAGTGATACCTGCTGAATATTCCCGGCATCATCAAGTGCCGCGCGTACGGTGCGTTCATGTTCTGACTCTTCATACTCCGATAGATCTTCCTGATTCTCTATTCTGTTTTCGGGTTTCAGGAGTAATTTTTTGTTGAAGAAGTCCATCAGCCACGACATTCCGACATAACCTATAACGAAACACAGCAAGATCATTCCCAGCCACGACAATATACGGAACAATAACGGCATGGGTTTCTTTTCGTCCTCCTCATGAACTGCCGGTCGTATCGTCTGTACTCTTTTCTGCTGTAGTGCCTGTTGTGCCTGCCGTCGTCTGTTCACCGTCGGAACTGTCCTCCCTGCTGTCGTTCGTGATACAACTCTTACGCGCGGAGTGGGTTCTTGTTCTTCCGGCTGTTGTGCTCTGACTCGTCTTTGTGTGGGCATTTTGTCATTCCTCCTTACTTCAAGTAATTCACAATTCCTGCTGCCATTGCTTGTGCTATTTGTGTCTGGTATTCAGGAGTAGCCAGCCGACGCGATTCCGTAACGTTCGTAACAAACCCCGTCTCAAGCAGTACTGCCGGCATTCCTGCGCCCCTCAACACAAAGAACGGAGCCTGTGCAACTCTCTTCATCGGGAGGCCGCTAATCACTCCTGCATTGTAGAGAGCCGCCGCAAAATCTGTACTCTCGCTTATCTTGTTGTTCTGCTGCATGTCGCCGAGTATACGCAAAAGCATTTCTGTCCTTCTGTCGACGTTAGCAGTATCTACGCCCTTCCCCTCGACGTATTCTCTGTTCTCGATCTTGGCCAAGTTCATTGCGTCTTTGTCCGTCGGAAGTGCCATAATGTATATCTCGAAACCTGTCGTTGTTGTTCGTGAAGGTAACGCGTTCACATGGATGCTCACGAAAATATCCGCGTTCGCATTATTCGCTACGTCGGTGCGTTCCTGCAAAGTAAGATACACGTCAGTATTGCGCGTCATGATTACGTTGTAGCCTCTTTCGGTGAGTACTCTGTGAAGTGCAAGGCCGACAGCAAGATTTACGTTCTTTTCGACTACTCCGTTTGCGGACGCTCCCGGATCTTTTCCGCCGTGTCCTGGATCTACTACTACAGTTCTGCGCCGGGTATTAAGTCGTGAGGCGGCTGCTGCACTCGTCGGAATAGTTATTGTGCTGGGCGGTGTCGTTACTGCCGGAGAACGTCTGCGTGGTGTAGGCGTGATTATGGGATCCGTCCTCGTCGTTTGCTGTGTCGGTGCGGGTTTTTGCTGTGCTGTCGGAGTAACTGCCGGTGTGGTTGGACGTGCGGCGGTGATTTTCACGCTTTCCGGGAAAAAGAAATCAAACACTATCTTGTTCCTGATTACTGTTTTGTCTGCGCGTGTGAATTTTTCGGGCGTAAATACCAGCTCTACACCTTTCGTGTTCCTGATGAGTTCTGCCTTGACGTTCGCATACGGTGAAGCTATCTCTGCCTTGCCGGAAACCTCCGAGAACAGCGCGTGAAGTTTTCCCTCCGACATGAACACTTCGGGTTCAGCTCCTCCGTTGACCTCAACAGTTGCGCGTATTTTCTTGTGCGTTCCTTCTTGAGTCGTCCACCGTAACGCCTGAATCGTTCCGCTGTAGCTCTCTGTGTTGTCCGTTCTGCTGTCAGTGGGCTTGAAGCTCTCGTATTTCGGCTGTTTGGGTGCAGAAGCAGTTTTGGGTGTCCTCGTTGCGGGCGTGTCAGCGAACACAATACCCTCCGTTTTCGGCTCCTGCGGCTTGCTGGAAAGATTATCTATCATCGCTTGTATTGTCGCATCAACTTCCTGCTGTGTCGGAGTGTCTTTGGGTTTTTCCGGCACTGTTTGAGGCGTTTGCGTTGCTTGCGGTGCTGTGGGCTTTGCGGCTGTCGTGATTTTCGGCGGTGTCGGCTCCGGGAACATTCCGGCTCCTTCTGTCGGTTTGTCGGAAGCTGTGAGCCTGGCACTTGCTGAATTTGTGAAACGCAACCTGTTCGCTGTACCTTGTACCCGCTGTGTTCTGGAACAACGCAACAGCACTTTGGGCATCAACCCATAATTTTCCGTTCTTGTCGACGGGTGAAGAGTGTAGCGGCACAATCGAGAAACCCTGCCATGCCGCCGCAGAGTTCGCAATGACACGAAGAGTTACACTCCCGCGCGTAAGTGTGAGTTCCTCGCCAGAACGTGAAGCAGTGAAGCCCAGTAACTTCCCGACATCATCAACGGGAACAAGATTATTCTCTATCGTCTGTACAACGCCGACCCTGCTCGTCCCCCTGTACAATGACGCATCAGCAAAAGCACAAGCACACAGAGCCAGGACAAATAACGCGGTAAAAAAAAATTTGCGCATAGATATAACTTACTCGCTGTCCTCTAGAATCTGGTCAAGCTCGAACAAACTCGACACATCAAGCAGCAATATCAATCTGTCGTCCGCCGGTTTTGCCACCCATAACACATAGCGTCTGTCTATCGATGATGATAATTTCGTAGCAACCTCCAACTGCGCGTCGTAAATCGTCAGGACTTCACGCACGGAATTTACTATCATGCCGAAAGTTACGTCATTGATAGCGATAACTACTATTCTTGCTTCGTCGGTGAGGGGATTTTGAGCCATGCCGATCTTCATTTGCAGGTCGAACACCGGCACGATTGTCCCGCGAAGGTTAATCACTCCCCGTATGTACATGGGAGCATTCGGAACTCTCGTAATGAATGACGGTACTCTGACTATTTCGCGCACCATGTTCACGTCGACCCCGAAATTTTCGCGGCCAAGATTGAACACGAGGTTGATATGTTCTTCTCCGAGAGATTCAACGTCGAGATCCATAAGATCCTGATTTTGTGCGGGCTTGGAAGCGTCTAATTTTTGAATGTCAGCCAAAGGATTTCTACCTCTTTTTATCGTAAATTATGAAAACCCCGCCCCGTATATTATCACACACACAGGACGGGGATTAGTGAATGTTTCTGTTATGTTACTCTATTGTTGCCATTTCCGCGAGCTTGATTGCTCCCATTATGCCCTGGTTGCCGTTCAGTGCCGCCGGTGTAATGTAGCTGTTGATGTTGCGCAGTTCTTTCGTGTCGATGTACTCGTTGATGTCCTCAAGAACATATTTGCGGATTAACGGGAACAACTGCGACTGACCCATGACACCGCCGCCGAGTATGATTTTCTGCGGACTCAGCATGTATATAGTCGCTGTTACTGCCTGGGCTATGTACTTTGCTTCAAGATCCCAAACTTCCGGCATGTCTGCGAGTTCTCTTCCTGGTTTGCCCCAGCGTTCTTCGAGTGCCGGCCCTGCAGCCATACCCTCGAAACATGCGCCGTGTGAAGGGCAGTGTCCCGCGTAGTTATCACCCTGAACGACCGACATCGCTATGTGCCCTGCTTCCGGGTGAAGCATTCCGTGAATGAGATTGCCTCCCGACATTGCGCCCATTCCGATGCCCGTGCCGATCGTGAAGTACACAGCGTCAGTGAGTCCCTTTGCACAGCCCCATGTAACTTCACCAAGCAGTGAGCCGTTCACGTCCGTATCGAAACCGACGGGGATATTGAGCGCGTCTTTCAGTGTCTTCACCATCGGGAAATTCCGCCAGGGGATTTTGGGCGTGTAGAGAATGTTCCCGTAAGTTTTCGAGTTCGGCCTCACGTCAACAGGTCCGAAACATGCGACACCGACGGCAATAATTCTGTCATCTTCCGGCAGTGATTCGTCAAGTTTCGACTTGAAGTATTCTATGACTTTCGGCATTGTCTCATCAGGAGTTGAGGTTGGAATTGACACCTGATCCAAAATTTGTCCGTTCTCATTGCCGACAGCACAGATCATTTTTGTCCCGCCGGCTTCTAATGCTCCATACAACATTATCCGAATAACCTCCCAAATAACCCCTTCGGCTTTTCTGCTTCCACCTTCTTGGCTTCCACCTTTTTGGCTTCGGGTTTCGGCTCTTCCTTAGGAGTTCTGTATTTCGACAAATCCATGTTCCTTACTCTTTCGCGCAAAGGCAGAATGCTCTTTGGGTTGACGGAAAGTTCATCGACTCCCCACTTCAGGAACTCTTCAGAGAGTGTCGGGTCTGCACCAAGTTCACCGCAAATTCCGACCCATGTATTGTGCCTGTGTCCTGCCTCGATCGTCTCACGTATCAGCCTCAACAGCGCGGGGTGGTGAGTGTTCGCGAATCGTTCGAGGTTTGCGCTCTGACGGTCAATTGCGCACGTGTACTGCGTGAGGTCATTTGTGCCGAGTGAGAAGAAGTCGACCTCTTCAGCAAGCTCATCAGCACACAGAGCCGCCGCAGGAGTTTCTATCATGATGCCGATTTCGTACTTGCCGACTTTCACGCCTTCTGCTTCAAGTTCCTTCCTGCACTCCTCAAGAATTTTCTTGCACTCGACGACTTCCCATTTGCTGATAATCATCGGGAACATAATTCCTAAATTGCCGTATGCAGAAGCCCGGAGTAATGCGCGTAACTGCCTCTTGAAGAAGTCAGGACGTGAGAGACAGATACGGATTGCCCTGAAGCCGAGCGCGGGGTTTTCTTCCTTGTCGAGATTCATGTAGTCGATGGTCTTGTCGGCACCGATGTCGCAAGTCCTGATTACTACGAGTCTGGGTGCAAGCCCCTCAAGTACTTTCTTGTACGCCGCGAACTGTTCGTCTTCTGTCGGGTCTGTCTTGCTGTTGAGGTATACGAACTCCGAACGGAAAAGCCCGACACCTTCCGCATCATTCTCGATGACAGCATTAACGTCTTTAGGGCCTCCGATGTTCGCATACAGTCTGACTTTCTGACCGTCTTTCGTAACGCTGGGCTTGCCTTTGAGTTCCTGAAGTTTTGCTTCTTTCTCGCGGTCGGCTTTCTGTTTCGCGCTCAACTCGTCGATGATTTTCTGTTCCGGCTCTATGTATATGCAGGAGTTGTAGCCGTCAAGAATTGCGAACTTCCCGTCCCAGTCGTCTGCTACATCGTGGCACTGTATCAGCGTCGGCCAGTTCATGCTCCGGGCGAGTATTGCGGTGTGGCTGTTTGAGCTTCCCTGACGAGTTACGAGGCCAAGAAGCAATGACTTGTCGAGCTTGACGGTTTCGGACGGTGCCAAGTCTTCCGCAACGAGTATTGCCGGTTCTGTGCCCTGAAGGTTAGCTGTGTCTGCCCCGAAAAGGACATCGAGCATTGCGTTCTTGAGGTCGATAACGTCCGCACTGCGAGCCTGGAAGTAAGGATCCTCCATGCCCCTGAACATTTCTGCTGCGGCCTCGAAACCTTCACGGACGGCGTATTCTGCTGTGTGTCCTTCCGCCATGATTTCTTTGCACGGGTCAATCAGTGAGTCTTCATCGTCAAGCATCATCGCATGAGCCTCAAAGATTCCGGCGGTGTCCTTGTGCCCTTCTTTCATTTCCTTCTCGTAAAGGGCGTTCTGATCCTCCTGAACTTTTACGCGGGCGGCCTCGAAACGATCAATTTCTGCGGCTATGTCGGTGATAAGTTCCTCGTTAATCTCATAGACGGGAGCTTTGTAGATCTTTATCTTGCCGATTGCGATCCCGTTTACGATTTTCGTACCCTTGAAGGTTTGCATCGCACTAAAAGTTCTCCTTCATGAATTTTTCGAGAGCGGCGGCGCAGGCTTCTTCGTCTTCACCCTCAACCTGAATCAGTACTTCGTCTCCCTGTTTGATGCCCATTCCCATGAGCTTCATGAGTGCGGTGGCTTTTGCGGACTTTTCACCCTTGATGAATGTTGCTGTGCTCTTGAAGTTCTTTGCTTCCTTCACGAGAAGGCCGGCGGGGCGTGCGTGGATACCTACTGGATCGGTGATGACGTACTTAAATTCTTTCATTGTGTCTCTACTTCCTTTCATGGTGAAAAATTTTTTTTTGAATAGTGCAGTGTTATTCAGATTATAATACATATTTCATAATTTCGCGGGCTGAAAAATTTTTTGGGCATTACGGCTTCATGTTCACAGAAAAATAATTGCTCTGTAAAAAATTTCGGGGCTTGACGCAAAATAACTTGTTGTGTAAAATCTTTCAGGTGTTCGGGCCTGTAGCTCAAGTGGTCAGAGCCACCGGCTCATAACCGGAAGGTTCCTGGTTCGAGTCCAGGCAGGCCCACCATAATAACGACAGAAGACAATGAAGCTCCTTGATGTGAATCGAGGGGCTTTTTGTTTGCGCGAAAAATAATTTTCCTGAAAGTGCGAGCGTAGAAGTTACACCCGGTCTTGGCTAAGTATGGATAAGTTAAGACGTGGAATTTCAGAAGAAGCATTCACGAAGAGCATAAAATTTTGCGGATGGTAATAACAACCTGCCGCTTTCTGTAATTGCTGAAGAAAAACTGATATTACTCCCACCCGAACAGCGAACGGGACAAATATCGCGTTTCTATCTCAATGCTTTTATCTCAATTAGAACAATATCCCCATCGACAACTCAATAACTACTGACAACTTCGGAAATCCCCGGGTAACTTCCGATTTTGTTGCCGCATACCGAAATATTCTCGTTCATTCATAGATATTACGCGAAATCTCTACGCTGCTCCTTCTGCTCTCTGACCTCTTGCGTTTCCCTCGTGTATCTGGCGCAGAACTTCTACGGCAACTTCAAGCGCACGTTTCCCCTCGCCGCCGCCGACTATGGGTTTGCCCTTCTCCTTGACACAGCGCACGAAATCAGCAAGCTCAAGTTTCAGCGGTTCACTCTTCGGGAACACGGGAGTCTCGCGTATCTCAACCATGCCGTCGGAATTGTGCACACAGCGTGAGATCTGTACTGTCTGCTGTTCGTAGTTGATGGTAATCTGGCGTTCACGTTCGACGATTTCGAGCTGTCTGCATTTCTTTTCTGCACACCTGCTGACGAGTATATGAGCTACTACTCCGTTCTCAAAAGTAATCTGTGCGTCGGCTATGTCTTCATGTTCAGTAAATACACATGCCCCTGTTGCGGCTATTCTTGCGATTGGCGACTGAACGAGAGACATTATAATATCTATGTCATGAATCATGAGATCAAGAACAACACCGACATCATTAATTCTTCCGGTGAACGGGCAAGTTCTGCGGCTGTCGAGGTATATCGGCTGGCACTGTATACCTGATATGTAGCGTATCGCACTGTTGAAGCGTTCGATGTGTCCGACCTGAAGCACGAGATTTTTCCTGTTCGCTATCTCAAGGAGTTCTGCTGCTTCTTCCGGCATAATCGTAATGGGTTTCTCGACAAGTACATGTATTCCTGCCTCAAGTGCTGTTTTTGCGATCGCGTAGTGCTGGCTTGTCGGGACAACTACGGAGATTGCGTCGGGGTTCTTGCGCCTGATGAGTTCTTCGAGTGAGCCGTATGCGGGAACTCCGAGATGTTCGCCGATGAGGTGAGCGCGGTCTGTGTCGCTGTCTGCAACTCCTACGAGCCTTGCGTCGAGAAGTTCTGTATATATTCTTGCGTGGTGCTGTCCCAAATGTCCTACACCGATAACTCCGATTTTCATTGTCATTCTTAAAACATCCTTCCCCTGAAAATAGCTTTTATTATTACTATCACCGATAACGTTATTTTTGTGGCATAATAATAAAAAAATTTTTCGGAGGTTGTTCGGAAATGAAGAAGGCTGAAATTCTCGAAAAGGTTAATGAACTCATTGCGGCTCCGTCGGTGTGTGCAGATGTCAAGAAGGCGGCGCAGGATTACTTGAAGGCACAGGACGCAAAGACGGCTGATGTTCTCATTGATGCTCTTGAAGCGAACGTGAACAGCATCGGAGAAACTATTGCGTTTGCGGAGTCGGACATGGGCAGAAAGATTTTCGGTGAGGAACAGGCAGCAAAAATGGTAGAGCTTGGCCGTAAGAAGAAAGCAGAAGGAGAAAAGTATTGCTTCTGTCCTGCATGTCAGGCCGGAGGAGTGATTTACGAGAACAGGGAGTTGTTAGCGTAGTAACGTGTTATAATGAGGGCAGACACCCGCCGGACGAGGTTGAGAATGACGGAATGTCTGCGTACAGGTTCGCCTAAATGGGAGTTCGAATCCCACTCAGGCAAACGGGCTAGAGCCTAGTATCCCAAGTAGGACAACAAGGCACGAATTACGGTTAATATAATTTCTAAAACTGCTGCATACGAGCCAATTACAGCTACGATATGCAGTATTTTTATAGCAATATTCAGCCATTTCATGCGCTATCCCCCCTTTCTTTCGTCAGGCAGGGATACCCCTTCAGCATCCCTAGCCTAAGCGCGGGATACCTCGTCTGCAATTTATTCTATCACAGCAAAAATCGGTTGTACGTGAATTTATTTCGTGATAATCTTTCATGAAATTTTTTCACAGGAGATAACATGATACTCAACAACATAAAAAAATTACTTGGACTTGATCCGAACGATAAGGCTCTGAAAAAATATTCCGGCCTCGTCGACATCATCAACAGCTTCACAGACGACATACACACAAAATCCGACGACGAACTCCGCGCACGCTTCAACGAGTTACGCCCGCACGACACCGACGACATACTCCCCGAAGTGTTCGCGATTGTTCGTGAAGTCAGTGAACGCACTATAGGCTTGCGGCACTATGATGTTCAGCTCATCGGCGGCATGGCTCTTCACGACGGACGCATTGCGGAAATGAAGACAGGTGAAGGCAAAACCCTCGTCGCTACCCTCGCGGTTGTGTTGAACGCAATGAAGGGCGAGGGAGTCCACCTCGTAACAGTCAATGACTACCTCGCGAAAAGAGACGCTGAATGGATGAGCCCCATCTATAACTTTCTCGGACTCAATGTCGGCGTAATCTACCCGTACATGCCCAACAACGAACGAAAATCAGCATATCTCTCCGACATAACTTACGGCACAAATTCCGAGTTCGGGTTCGACTACTTACGCGACAACATGACCATGAGCCTCAATGAGATGGTACAGCGCGGGCATAATTTCTGCATTGTCGACGAGGTAGACAGCATATTGATCGACGAGGCACGAACTCCACTCATCATTTCGGGAGCTTCTGATGATGATGCCGGGCTTTACGTGAAGGCAGACTCCGCCGCAAGATTCCTCAAGGCCGGAAAAGATTACGAGACCGACGAGAAAGAACGCAGCATCTCAATGACGGAAGACGGTATACAGCGTTGCGAGGACTACCTGAAAATGCCGGGACTGTTCTCCGACGCAGCACATTCTGACCTTGCACACAGAGTTATTCAGGCTCTCAAAGCTCACAACTTCTACAAACTTGATACTGATTACGTCATTAAGGACGGCGAAGTGATAATAGTAGATGAGTTCACCGGGCGTTTGATGATAGGTAGAAGGTACTCTGACGGTCTGCATCAGGCAATCGAGGCAAAAGAACGCGTGAAGGTCGGAAGTGAGAGTCAGACGCTTGCAACCATCACCCTGCAAAACTACTTCAGGATGTACAGCAAGTTAGCAGGCATGACGGGAACAGCCGCAACAGAAGCAGAAGAGTTCAAAGAGATTTACGGCCTGCAGGTTGTCAGTATTCCCACGCACAAACCCATGATACGCACCGACAATCCCGATGTGATTTACGCAACGGAACACGAGAAATTCAGCGCGGTAATCGACGAGGTCAGCGAAAGGCACAAGGCAGGACAGCCCGTTTTGGTGGGCACAACGTCAATAGAGATTTCCGAACGTGTCAGCAAGCTCCTCAAAGCCCGCAAGATTCCGCACAACGTACTGAACGCAAAACAGCACGAACGGGAAGCAGAAATTATCGCGCAGGCAGGCAGAGCAGGAGCAGTTACGGTTGCTACGAACATGGCGGGGCGCGGCACTGACATCATGCTTGGCGGCAACCCACCGGAACAGGGAGAACATGAGCGCGTTGTAGCTCTCGGAGGACTCGCGATAATCGGCACGGAAAGACACGAATCACGCCGGATCGATAACCAGTTGCGCGGGCGTTCAGGCCGTCAGGGGGATCCGGGAACATCACGATTCTATCTGTCGCTTGAAGATAACTTGCTGCGTCTGTTCGGTTCGGAGAAGATACAGCCTCTTATGGGCAAACTTGGCCTGAAGGACGGTGAAGCTATAGAGTCCTCAATGTTGAGCAGAATTATAGAGAACTCACAGAAAAAAGTTGAGGAGATGCATTTTGACATTCGCCGGCAGTTGTTAGCGTACGATAACGTCATGAACCAGCAGAGAGAAGCAATATACTCCGAACGAGCAGAAATTCTCGCAACACCTGATGACGAAATGCCGTCTTACGGGTGGGACGTTGTGAACGGGGTAATTAATGACGTTCTCGATAAATATTTTCCTGAAGACAACTCACAGGCTGACCCGGAACACGCCGCATCAAGACTACGGGCACTTTTCGGAGCAGGGGCAGAAGGGAAAATCGCGGAGGTCGATAACAGGCTCGACATGGAGGGCATGAGGGAAGAGATTTCCGGGAACATCAAGGCCAAGTACGACGCAAAAATTTCTGAAATCAACGCGAACTCCGAAACTCCCATTGCGGGACGAATAATGCGCTACATTCTGCTGAACACACTCGACAACGCCTGGCGTGAACATCTTACGGGCATGGACGAATTACGGCGTGGCATAGGACTGCGGGCTATCGGGCAGAAAGATCCGCTCGTCGAATACCAGTTCGAGAGCTACAACCTTTTTACGGATATGATGGAGCAGGTGAAGTCATCATTCACGGAACAGGCTTTCAGGGTGAGAATAATGAGCGAGAACGACAAGCCCGAACGCAAAATGACGCTTCAGAAGCAGGAATTTCACACGAACGCGCCCGCTTCACCTCGTGAGCCGATAAAGAAAGTTGCGAAAGTTGGACGCAATGACCCGTGCCCGTGCGGTTCCGGGAAAAAGTACAAGTATTGTCATGGGAGGGGGTTATAGCATTGAGGAAGGTAATAATATTTCTGCTGTTGGTGCTGTGTGTCATACCTGCAAATGCCAGTGATATTATCGACATCACGAAAATGAACATCAAGCCCCCCGAAAATCTCAACATGTCAGGAATGCTCTCGAACTTGGCGAAAGGTAACATAATCGCACGCCAGACAGAAGCTCCTGAATACAACTTGAAACAAATGCTACAGATGAACCCGAACTTCAAGACGTACCCTGACGCGCAGGGAATAATTTGGCACAAACGCGCAATTATTTCACGGACGGACGAGGGCGGAATGCTCATCACGAGGCTTTACGTAATTCTTGGGCGCAAAGGACTCGGCGGCAAATGGACGAACTGGAATATTCCCGTGCCGACAAGAGGAAGCATTGATGTTCTTGAAGCGAGCGTGTACGATTTTTACGGCGGCGTGAAAGTCAGCAGCATAACTCCCGAAGAACATAAAGACGCAGGAATTGTCAGCGTAAATTTTCAGGGACTGCCTGATACGTTCATTATTGCGCTGTCGTGGAATGAAGAGCTTGATGAACATCTTGATACGGACGCTCTGTGCTGGTTTCAGGAGGACTTGCGCGTGTGGGAAGCTGTCGTAGAAGTTCATGCGCCTCAGGAATTATCGTATAGGACTTTCCCGGAAAACATCAGGCCGACGTTCGAGGACTTGAAGACGGAGAAATTCTATCGGTGGCGTTACATGAATGCGGACCCGTACAGTTCGGCGGGAGAATTAGCGAGAGTACAGAGAGCGGGAGTAGTTTTCAGCACGAGGCAGGGCGACTCCGGCACTATCGCAATGCAGAGAGCAGCAGAAGACACGAACGGCCTCAATATTCCCGGTGAACTTTCTGTAGGACTGAAACAGGACAAAGAGAACGGAACTATAAATCTTGTGTCGTGGCTCATGAAACAGCCGGAAATAGTTTTGGCGGAAGGTTCACGGCGAAAATTCCCGGCGAATGCACCCTTCACCCGTGAAGAAAAAATCATGCTGGCAAAATCATGGCTCGTCTCACAGAAAGTTGATGCTTCTGTGTTGTGGCAGTTGCCGTTCGACCCCGACAGCAGGACACCGATTACTTCAGGGATGTTTTACGCCCCGTTGCTTGAAGTGCAGGACATGAAGAACATACACTTTCACGACATGCACGACGCAAAATTACTTGACGGCGCAAAAGTTTTCAGCATTACGAGGGACGGAAGGTTAATATCTCGTCGCATACCGGGCACAAAGTCAGAAGAGAACAAACTCTCCGCGATAATGGACTTACGGCTGAACGAAAATGGACTGCTGAACGGTACAGTGAAAGTTTCGCTGGGCGGAGCATGGGCGGCCCTGCTTCTTGGCAATACTCCGACGGACGGCACAGCAAGGGGAGCAGTTCTCACGATGTTCCCGAAACTCACGAACTACAAGAATGTGAAGTATAAGCTCGTGAAAGGCATTCCCGAAGTATCATTTGTTGTCGAGAATAAGCCCGGTGTAGCTGGTACGGGCATGGGAATGCTGGCGATACTTCCATTTTTCGAGCCGTCCGCAATGAGGAGGCTTTATCTGCTTGATGCTCCCGTAGAAATATTATTCCCGTTCGTGATTGAGCAGAATATCACTCTAGGTTTCCCGAAAAGCGCAAGTGAAGCTCTCGTGTCAGGAAGTACTCCGCGAACGAATGAGAAGATAAACTACAGCGATAATTACCGAAACAGACGGCACAGACTGACAGCAGACGCACGGTTGGAGGTCAATATGCCGAGCGTGTCAGCAGGGAATATGCCGTTATTGCGGAGATGTCTGGATCAGTGGAGAAATTTCTCATCACGTCATATACCAGTAAGGTAGAGAATGAGAATGTACAGTGAACAGGTCATACACCAGTAAGACAGGAGGAAAATAATGACAGGCGAAAATACAGCAGTTACGAAACTCAACACAGCACTACAAGAAGCAGTGAACACACTAGGAGCAGAAAATTCCGGCGCGTTGTTCGAACGTCCAAAGCATGAAGGGCACGGGGACAGAGCAGCGAACATTGCCATGAAGTTAGCGAAGTCCCTCAAAGACAATCCCATGAACATTGCACAGAAAATTTCTGACGCTCTGCATTCTGACGTTATCGCGAAAACAGAAATCGCAAGGCCGGGTTTCCTGAATGTGTTTCTGTCGGGGAAATTCTACGCTGATGTCGTGAGTGATATTCTGAAGCAGGGGGAGAACTACGGCGGCGTAAATCTCGGCAACAACCGCAAAATTCAGGTCGAGTTCGTCAGTGCTAATCCCACCGGGCCCCTTCACATCGGACACGGACGAGGAGCAGCAGTCGGTGATTGTGTCGCGCGCATACTAAAATTCACGGGGTGGAATGTGCAGAGAGAATATTACGTGAATGATTCGGGACTGCAGATTGAGACGCTCGGAAAGTCGACTCAGGCAAGATATTTTGAGGTGCTCGGCCAAGAAGCAAATTTCCCGGAGAACGGCTACAGGGGAGCATATATCTATGACCTTGCACGCGAAATTATTGCGATTGAGGGCGAAAAATTTTTGGGTGTACCCCGTGAGGACAGCCTCGAATACTTCAAGCACTACGCCGCAGAAAAAATCATGAACGGCATAAAGTCCGACCTCGAAAATTTCCGGGTGAAATTCGACAACTTTTTCCCTGAAGGCTACCTGCACAAAAACGGCCTCGTGAAATCCGCAATGAATGAGCTGAAATCAAACGGCTATGCATACGAGCAGGACGGAGCTTTATGGTTCAGGACAGAAGACACAATCGGCGACGACAAAGACCGGGTCTTAGTGCGTGCGAACGGAATACCGACATACTTTGCGTCAGACATTGCGTACCACCGCGACAAGTTCATAACACGAAACTTTGAGCGCGTAATTGACGTATGGGGCGCGGATCATCACGGCTACATTGCGAGGGTGAAAGCGGCGATTAAGGCAATGGGCAGAAACCCCGACGACTTCACCGTACTATTGATACAGCTCGTGAACTTACTGCGCGGCGGCGAAATTGTTACCATGTCGACGAGAGCCGGAGAATTTATCACCCTTCGTGATGTTCTTGATGAGGCAGGTGTTGACGCTACGAGATTCTTTTTCCTGATGAGGCGTTCCGACAGCCAGCTCGATTTCGATCTCGACCTCGCAAAGAAACAGGGCAGCGAAAATCCCGTGTATTATGTACAGTATGCGCACGCTCGTATTTCGGGAGTTCTGCGTGAGTTCGCGAACAGGGGCGGAAACGTTGACGCTCTCGACGGTGAAGACATACCCGAAAAGATATTCGACGACAAAAACGCGCGGGACTTGGCCGATGCTCTCTCGTTCTACCCTGAAAACATCGTGCAGGCCTCGAACGAATTAGCTCCGCAGGTGCTGACCGGGTACGTTCTGAATCTTGCGGGAGTGTTTCATGCGTTCTACAACACGAGCAGGATACTCGATGAGCCTGACGAAAAAATTTCGCGCGGAAGAATTAATCTCGTGAGGGCGGCAAAAATCGTCATTGCGTCATGCCTTGAGCTTCTCGGAGTGAATGCTCCTGAAAGAATGTAAATGCCTACTCTGCGGCGCATAATATTAATCACTCTTTCTGTGCTGGGACTGGCTATTACGTTCAGTTACTACAAGTTCGAGCTTGACAGAATAGCACAGATACGCGAGTCCATCGGGAAGAGTGAGGAAGTTCTCCGGCAGAAACAGGAAAGTGTGAGAAATTACCGTGAGAAAGTAGCGTTCTACAAGACACAGGAAGGAGTAGAACACCTTGCGCGCGAACAGTATAATCTTGTCGGTAAGGGAGAACGGGTTATACTGCTGAGAAGCCCGGATGTTTCTGAAGCAGAGCCGGAATTGCAGAGTGAATAAAGAGAAGTCCCCCGCCATGTTTTGTCGTGAACGGGGGATAATATTTTTCGGAGGTAGTGAGTTATGCCAAAAAAATTTGTTGTTGCGTTGATAGTTATGATGATGAGTTTTCCGGCACAGGCAAAGACGACGATACCGCAGGAATTTTTGACACAGAGAGCAAAAACACAATCACAAAGAGTTGACCCGGCGCAGGAAATTCGGAATTACGTAAAGAACGAGCAGGCCAGGAACAAACAGCAGAAGCAGCAGGCCAAGAAGCAGGCACAGCCCACGCCCAAACAGCCCGCGCAACAGCCGCAAGCCCCGAAACAGCAAGCTCAACAGCCCGCCCCGAAACAGCAGCAGAAACAGACGACAGCTCCGAAAGCCGTAACGAAATATTCACCCAAAGTGAACAGCTTTCTGAATGACGCACGGTGGAAGCCCGGCACGCCGTTCGGAGGGGCACAGAGACCGAAACTTTCCGGGTGGAAATGCAGAGGGTGCATGGCTTATGCGGCGGATTTCGTGAAGTATGTGTACGGGAAAGATTCACCGCGTGAAGGGACAGCGTTCACGAAATTGAGTCAGGTCAGGGCAGGAGATATATTGCAGGTTACGAATGCGCATCACTGGATTGTAGTGCTTGGCCGCAACGGAAACTCTCTAGAGACTGTTGAGGGGAACTGGACGGGGAAAGTCGTAAAGGAAAATGGAGCGTACACAATCAACGGGAATACGTTAATGCGCAACGGGAAAAGATTTCGGACATTCAGCAACGGTTACCATTTCTAGAAAGTAAATGCTCCCCCGTCGTGTGTGATGAGGGAGCAATTTTTTTTTGCACTACATACCTAAACTTTTCAGCCACCTGTCTATTTCGCGCTCTGCAGTCTTCTGGCTGTTCTGTGCAGTATGTCCGGCAATCGCAAGCAACTCTTCAGCGTCGAGTTCGTGCGTCCTGCTCCGCTCCCTTCATGTGTGCAGAAAGGTATTACGGTCTTCCCGCTCCAGTCGTGAGCCTCTATGAACGTGTACATGCACATGGGAATATCTCCCCACCATATCGGATAACCAAAAAATATTGTGTCGTACTCCGTTATGTCCTTGTCCTCAAGTATTGCGGGACGAGCGCGCATGTTCTGCTCCTTCTTGGCCACGTCGATACACGTCTCGTAGTCAGCAGCATATTTCTTGGCCGGAGCTACCTCGAACAAGTCAGAGCCAGTTTTCGCCGCTATCATTTCCGCAAGTATCATCGTGTTGCCTTTTGTGATGTATCCGACGCTGTAATTTTCGTCAGCACGTGAGAACACAGCAACAAGACTTTTTGCGTCCGCAGCACTTACCATGCACACAACAACTAACACTACCAGCAATAATTTTTTCATGATGCAACCTCCTATATATTTTTCCACGAGGCCGAATGAGCTTTTTACGTTCACCCCGTGAATTACTAATACATACGCTACTTTTGCGCCGTATACATACACTTGATGACAAGCACTATATTTTCAGCCATTTTTCGACAAGCTGATGTGAATTTTCTGCTTTTGTCCCGTGAGTTATCAG
>CAJOED010000011.1:0-4002 GCA_905233335.1 uncultured Synergistales bacterium | reverse complement strand
GCGTCCGCCCCGTGAATGGCCAGTCCACGTTCAACTTTTGCGCCCGAACATACGCGCCTGATGTCCGACTCACTGTGTCCCATTCCGCTCCCTTCATGAGTGCAGAAGGGCATAATCACCTTTCCCGAAAAATTATAGCGTTCGAGAAAAGTATATACGCACATGGGCATAGTTCCCCACCAGTTTGGGTAACCCAAATATATTGTGTCGTATGCGTCGAGGCTTTCAGGGTACTTCACGAGTTCAGGACGGGCGTTCGTGTTCTGTTCGTTCTTGGCCTCGCGTGTGCACTCCATGTAGTCAGTGGAGTATTTTCTCACAGGCTCAATCCTGAACATTTCGGCGTTCGTCAGCTCGTGAATGAACTGTGCAATAATTTCTGTGTTTCCTTTGGGCAAATTCTTAATCGCACCGTTGACATAGTTATTGCCCTCACGCGAAAAATATACGATTAACTCACTCATTACTACTCCTCCTTCACATCTGTAGACGCGGCAAGTTCCGTCTGTGTCCTGTAGTCAGATATTCTTGCTTCAAGACGCTCAATCGTTGCGCGCAATGCTTGAGATCCCAGTACCATACGCAATGGAGCCGGTGTTTTCTCTACGCTCTCAATGATACGTGAGGCCATTTTCGCAGGGTCTCCCGGAGCAAGTCCCTTTGATGGGTCAAGCATATTCAGGAAGCCATGACACGAATCATATTCCGGCATGAGTTCAGCAACATGTGCGCTCCCATAACGAAATTCTGTGCGTGCCCCGCCCGGCTCTACGATTGTTACCCCGATGTTGAACTGTGAAACTTCCTGCGCAACACTCTCACAGAAACCCTCAATACCGAATTTTGTAGCGTGGTACATTGAGTTAGCCGGATATGCCACTTGGCCGCCGTATGACGAGAGCTGAATTATTCGCCCGCCGCCTTGCTTCCTCATGTATGGCAGTACGTCGTGAATGAGCATGATTGATGCTGTGAGGTTGGTAGCTATTATCTTGTTGATGTCGGACTCGGACAGCTCTTCAGCACAACCGAATAACCCGTAGCCCGCGTTGTTCACGAGGACATCAATCCTGCCATGTTTCGCGAATGAGTTTTTCACGAGGTCATGAAGTGCAGGGGTGTTCGTAACATCGAGTATCTGACAGTCGAAAGTGTCAGGGTATTTCGTGAGGAAGTCCTGAATGTTTTTCGTGTTTCTCACTGTGCCGATGACACTATCGCCGCGCTCAAGCAATTGTTTCGTCATGTGCCAGCCGAAGCCGGAACTTACGCCCGTAATCAGCCATGTACGCATAATTATTTTCCCTCCTCAAAACTTTTTGCCGCCTCATTCACACAACGCAGAGCATTCAAACTTCTCGGATACCCTATAAACGGAAGGCATTGCGATATTATCTTTATGAGTAAGGATTTATCATTGCCAACCTTCATATTTGCCGCCGCATGACTCGTAAGTTGTGGCTCACACCCTCCCTGCGCCGCAAGAAAACAGAACGTAATCATTTCCCTCTGTGCATAGTCAAGCCCCGTCCGCGTGTAGTAATCCCCGAAACAGTTAGCAGCAAGCCATAAGTTGATGTGCCTGCTCTCCTCCGGCCCTGAACGCCAGAAGTCCTGCATTGCCTCACCGAATATTTCGACTTGAGCACGCGTCCCCTCCTCGCGCCTGTTCTCTGTAGTAGTTGTTGCTTGAGGTGGTAGAGGAAGAGAAATCCCCCGCGCAGTGAATACCTCGTTCATTGCCTTCAGGAACGGAAACACACGTCCTATTCCCAGATACGCTACGGATTGATACACGATTTCGCGGATCTCTACGGGACTCACGCCGAACTCCATAGCCGCCGGAGCCATTGCACGGAACTCATCGATGCCCTGACAGCCAAGCAACGCCGCAAGAATAGCCATGAAGCGAGTCTTGTCGTCAAGTTCTACGGTGTTGATGACCTCATCGAACGCAAAATTGTCGAAACGCTCAATAAATTCCGGGTCGGTCTCAAGAAATTTTGACTTGTAGCCGGGAAACATTTTTTCGTGATAGTTTTTCGCAAATTCTGACAGTGCCATAAAATTATTTTCCCTCCTTGTGATTGTTACGCTGATGTTTTCGCCAGCACTCCTCAAGTATTCGCTTATGCCTTCAGCGTCATCAACAGTCCCGATGTGCACAGAGTGATACGGCGCAATGTCGTAGTCCTCGTAGTTGATCACAAATGACTTTCCGCCGTCCCAGTAATACAGATGCCCGGACTTTAGGCGTGATGTCTGCTCCCCCGAAACTGTCGGCCTGAATGACAGCTCCGAAAAATATTCATGCCCGGCGTATCTCTGCAGTGTGAGTTCGAGCGGAAGAGCTTTCATGATTTCACGGGCGGTGATGTTGTCTTCTGCATGAACAGAAAATATTTTGCCGTCAATCGCTATCATGATTTTTTCGTCGGCTTGTGCGCATGAAAATGTGAACAGAACAGCAAGTGCCGTTACAGCAAATAATATCTTTATGACTGGCTCACCTCTTGGAATTTTTTTTACAGTATAAGGCGTTAAACCCTGCTTTATGTCAATGAGTGAATGAATTTTTCTGCAAGTTCCGGGTATCCGAAAAAGTTTGTGTGCAGGTATGAAGCAAGTATCTTATCTCCCGCATAGCCTCCTGTGTGTGTAGTGCTCGTGTTCCTTCTCGTGAACTCAAACGCAAAGTCATTCTCATTCACCCCATCAACCATCGAATAGTGGAACTCATGACCCCTCACTATTTCTCCCACATCGCACAGAATATTCTTGCGCAGTGCACGTGCTGTCATGTACCCGACAACAACCCGTGAAGTCATCACGCATTCACCCGGTATTACGCCCGGCATCGTGTGAGTTCTGCCGTTGGTGTCAGTGAGCGTCCTGCAAAGATACATCATGCCGCCGCATTCAGCCAGTACGGGACGAGAATTTCTCCTCACGCTGTCAATCATCGGCACATTTGCTGACAGTTCACGCGCAAAAATTTCCGGGAAACCTCCGCCGAAAATATACCCGTCTGCTTGGGGTAGTACATCATCATGAAGGGGGCTGAAGTATACTATCTCCGCGCCGAGTTCATGAAGTGTAGCCAGGCTTTCAGGGTAGTAGAACGTGAACGCCTCATCACGCGCAACACCGACCGTAACTTTTCCCGCCGGCACAATCTCACGACATGAAGCCCAAAATCCACCGGCACTTTCAGCAGCACGCAGTATTCCGTCGACATCAAGAGAACGTTCAACCTCACACGCAAGAGCCTCAAAGTTCACGCTGTCATTCTCGAACGCCGGCAGAAGTCCCAAATGACGTTCCGTGACAGCAAGAGCATCATTACGGCGCAATGACCCGAAATACTTTATGCCCACGCGCGATAACTCGTCAGCTATGATTTTCTCGTGGTATTCGGAGCCGGTATTGTTGAGGATTACTCCCGCTATGTTTATCTTTCTGTCGTACTCACGGAAACCCAACGCAACAGCCGCAGCACTTTCACCGATGGATTTTGCGTTGATGACGAGGACAACAGGAGCACCGAGAAGCCGCGCAATTCCTGCCGTGCCGTTAGTGCCCCCGTCATATAGAGCCATTGCCCCCTCAATTATCGCTATGTCCTTGTGCTGTGATGTCGTAGCGAAAAGTTCACGTGTTTGTTCAGGGGTCATCAGCCACGTGTCGAGGTTGTACGCCTCACATTGTCCCGCACGCCGCAAGTATTCCGTGTCGATGTAGTCAGCTCCCGTCTTGTATGCGCCGACGTTCACGCCCCTATTGCGTAGTGCCCGGAGAATGCCGCAAGTTATCGTAGTCTTCCCGGAATGACTGCCGGCACCAGTGATGATTATTCGTTGTGTTCTGTTATGCACGTTCAAGCTCCTGTCGTGAGTGTCTGAAGTCCCGCAATGCCAAAAAGCCCCCGTAATGATTGCCCGTTGTGCACAGCCTCAAGCCCCCGTTATCGTGTGAACATTCTGCAATGCCAAGAAGCCACCC
>CAJOED010000010.1 GCA_905233335.1 uncultured Synergistales bacterium | reverse complement strand
CGGGGTTGTGCCGTATGCAGAGAACGTGAAAATTTCGCCGGAGGACAGCCTCGACATTCGCGATAAC
Source organism: uncultured Synergistales bacterium (assembly GCA_905233335.1). Taxonomy (GTDB): domain Bacteria; phylum Synergistota; class Synergistia; order Synergistales; family Aminobacteriaceae; genus JAFUXM01. The sequence continues at coordinate 13,785 of CAJOED010000010.1, read as the reverse complement.
ATCACAGCCGGCAAAATCAACATCGGGGTGATAAACTTTCCGGGCATAGCGAACTTCACCGACATAGACCCATTCATGCACGAACACGACACAAACATAATATACGTCAACGGGGACACGAGCATAAAGACCTTTCACGAACTCGACGCGCTGATTTTACCCGGCACAAAGAATACTCCTGCGGCTCTCGAATGGCTCAAAACTTCCGGGCTTGATGAGGTAATCGCGAACTTTCACGGGCAAATTTTCGGGATATGCGGAGGGCTTCAAGTTTTGGGACGAATGATTGATGACGTTTCCGGGCTTGGCCTCGTACCTGCTGTTACGACAATGAATGAGAACGACAAAATCACTCGGCAGGTTGCCGGGAGTTATCGCGGCGAGAGCATAACGGGCTACGAGATACACTACGGGCGCACAGAATATTCTTACGGTGATGGGTTTCACGAACTCTTCACTGTCGGTGGGAGTCCTGAAGGCATTACTGACGGGAGAATTTCCGGGACGTATCTTCACGGGGTATTCAGCAACGATAACTTCCGGGCATCGTGGCTCAAAAAAATTTACGGCGCACACTCATTCACTGATACGCACACCGTAAATAATAATTCTTATGACGCAATCGCCGACGTGTTAGCGAAAAATATCGACGTTGATTTTATTCTGCGACTCCTGCAACAGCCTCCTCCAGCAACCTTGCACAGTTCGCAAATGAGTAATTAGTCTTTATGTGTGTCATGAGTTCCGGCTGATGATGTTTTGTCCCGTCAAGAAGATTTTTCACCGCCCGCCCTATCTCATCAACAGAAAGAGGATTAACGAGTTCCGCAAGCCCGGCATAATATGATTTCGGTGCGCCGACGTTCGTCATGACAACTTCACACCCGCAGGAAGCCGCCTCAAGTGCTACCATTCCGACACCCTCCCAAAGACTTGGCAGAGCGAACACCCTCGCGCGCAGGTACGTATTCCGTAACTCCTCGTCCGACAGAATACCCAAATACTTTATGTTCTCACTCCCTGCAATTTGCTCATCAAGCCATTTCTGCCCCTGTTCACCGTTCACAGGCCCGCCGAGCATGAGGGGGAAATTGTATTTTTTCGCCGCCGCAATAATCCTCGCAACATTCTTATAGCCCGACGTGAGATTGCTCACATGGAAGCAGAAATTTTCTTTGTGTTCCGGCATCTTCTCTGCTGGCTCTATTCTGAACGACAACGGCACAATCTTTATTTTCTGTTCGGGAATGTCAAAACATTTTGCGAGGTAATTTTTCTCGTACTCCGAACGCGCAAAGAACGCATCAATGTCCTTCACTGCTCTGTAGTAGTCGTGCGTTACCGTGCTCATGTGAAGCGGGGAAAAGTGCCCGTATTTTGCCGCCAGCCTGTATGCAGTAATTGACTTGTTCGGGTCAAAGACGGGAGCAGAGATTAACGGAACACGAAATACTTTCAGGTCTCCGAGCATATTTTTCAGGCTCGATGTCCACCGTAAAATTATGAACGCGTCGAACGAAGCAAAATCTGTATCGTCCCAGTAATTTATCAGCCGTGCGTCATGTCCCCTCGACACCAACGCATCACGCCACATTATGCCCTGTATCTTTACGCCGCTCTTGCGCAACGTCTCAACATAACAGCTCATTATGCCTATCTTCATTTGTCTGTCAACTCCCCGTGCAGGCACCACGCTTCAGCTTCCGTTATTCTGACCTTCACGAACTCTCCCAAAAGTTTTTTCTTTCCCGCGAAAATTACGACCTTATCGCTTGGAGTTCTCCCCTGCAATAAGCCTTCACCTTTGGGAGCAGCATCATCAACGAGAACATCAACGACCTCGCCCGTCAAATGCTGATTGATTTCCAGCGTTATTCTGTCTTGAAGTTCATTGAGGGCGTTCAACCTTTCGAGGCGTAACTCCACCGGCAAAGCTCCCGGCATCGTTGCGGCTGGTGTACCGTCCCTTTCCGAGTATGCCGCACTGTGTACCAGGTCAAAGCGTATCTCCCGCAATGCGTTCATTGAGGCGTTGAAGTCGTCGTCAGTCTCTCCGGGAAAACCAACTATCAGATCCGTAGTCAGGCCAAGTCCCGGAACTTTCTCACGCGTCATGTTCACTTTGTCGAGATATTCTGAATACGTGTATTTTCTGTTCATGAGCTTCAACACTCTGTTGCTTCCTGACTGTATAGGGAGATTGAGCGAGGGACATACGGTCTTTTCCTCCGCCATCACCGCAACAATATCCGGCGTAAAATCCTGAGGCAACGACGTAACGAAACGCACCCGCTCTATTCCCGGCAGCCTTGCTACACTCCGCAATAACCCCGCAAAAGTCAGCCCTATATCCTTTCCGTAACTGTTGACGTTCTGACCAAGCAGCGTAATCTCCTTCACGCCGTCCGCAATGAGCATCTCGCACTCCGCAAAAATATCTTCCGGCCTCCGTGATATGAAGCGTCCTCTGACGTATGGCACAATGCAGTACGTGCAGAAGTTGTCGCAGCCGTGCGCAATAGTTACGTATGCTTTGTACTTGTTCTCACGCTTTATCGTGATGTTGTCAGCGTCGAAATCCAGCGCGTGAAATTCTCTAGGGTCTGTGTCGAGAAGGTTAATGCGTGTTCTTGGGTGTGAAGCAGTCTGCTCTATAGCGTCAGGCAGCAACCCTATATGACGAGGCCCCGCAACAAGCCGCACATACGGAAAACGATTCAGCGCACGTTCACCGAGCCTTTGCGCAATGCACCCGGTCAACGCTACAATCGGACGCTGTTCCTTCTTCCACGACGGCTCATACAGGCCAAGCTCGCTCCATACTTTCTGCTCTGCCTTTGCCCGGACACTGCACCCCGTAATCATCACTACGTCGGCTTCCTCATCGCTTACTTCCTGCCACCCGCGCGAACATAATACCGTGCGTACTCTGTCAGCGTCGTAAACGTTCATCTGGCAGCCGTAAACTTTCACGCAGAAATTTTTACCCGTCATTACTCCTCGAAAAACCTCGCGAAAATCTCATCGACATAGCGCAGATAATAATCATTCTCGAATAACTTTTTGAGCTGTTCGGGGTCAACTTCCTTCATGCGTTCGTCAGTCAGCAGAAGATCCAGGAATGCCACACCGCTTGAAGCCGTCTTCATTGCGTTCTCCTGAACAATCGCATATGCATCTTCACGCGATAATTTCAGCTCATCAAGCAGGAACGTTAATACTCTCTGTGAGTACACGAGGCCGTTCGTCTGGTTGATATTGTGCTTCACTCTCGACTCATCGACGACTAAGCCCTGTAGAATTTTCGTCATGCTCCGGGTCATGAACGCCGCAATGTTGAACGCATCCGGCCAAATTACCCGTTCGGTTGACGAGTGCGAAATATCCCGTTCGTGCCACAGCGCAATGTTCTCCATTCCCGTGAGAGCATAGCCCCTAAGAAGCCGGGACATTCCGCATATACGTTCACACTTTACGGGGTTTCGTTTGTGCGGCATTGCTGAAGATCCCTTCTGTCCGACACCGAAAGGCTCAAACGCTTCACGTACTTCTGTGCGCTGAAGGCTGCGGATTTCGAGAGCCATACGCTCAAGAGTTCCGCCCATAATCGCGAGGGCATTCAGGACTTCTGCATGTCTGTCGCGCTGTAATATCTGGTTAGACACTTTTGCTGGTTCGAGGCCGAGAAGTTCACACACGCGGGCTTCAAGTTTCGGTGAACTCATTGCGTAAGTCCCGACAGCCCCGGAGATTTTTCCGGCAGATACATTTTTGCGTGCGGATTCGAGCCTGCCTTTGTCGCGCAGTAATTCCGAGTGCCAGTTCAGGAATTTGAGTCCGAGCGATATGGGTTCGGCGTGTATTCCGTGAGTGCGTCCGATTGACGGAAGGTGCTTGTACTTTTTCGCGAGATTCACTACAGCGTTATCAAGCTCATCAAGTGCCTTAATGATAATGTCGAGTGAGTCCCGTAACATGATAGAGCTTGCTGTGTCGAGAATATCACTGCTGGTCATTCCGAGATGCAGATAGCGGCCGTTTGCCCCGATGTTTTCTGCTACAGCACTCACGAACGCAACTACATCATGCTGTGTCCTTCTCTCTATCTCCTGCACTCGTTCAACGGTAAAATGTGCGTGCTCCGTAATGTCTTCAAGTGCTTCTTCGGGAATGCGTCCCATTTCGCACCATGCCTGACACACAGCGAGTTCAACATCAAGCATAACTTTCAGCCTGTTGTACTCATCCCATAGAGCTGAAACATCACGCACAGAATATCTTTCAATCATGTATATATTTCTCCTAAAAATTTTTTGGTAACGTGTGAAATTTTAATTGCCCCGTAATTTTGCGTCAAGGCACGGTAATTTTTACGTATTTTAGTGTAAAATATTCATAAATTACTTACAAGGAGAGATTCATTTTGCGGAGGGTTATTGCTTCATTCCTGTTCATAGTTTTATTTTGCGGGAGTTCTTTTGCTTCTACAGGAGGGAATACCGGCTTCACAGGTTTATGGGAATACCCGACCGCAGAAATGCCCGAAGACGGTACGGGACGTTTCGGCTACACGAACGCTTCACCCTACGCATTCTACTTTATGGACTTGGCCTGGCTTCCATGGCTTGAAGTCAACGCACGATTTACGACATTCGACAGCATATACATAAATGAAAACAACGAGCACTTGAACTCACGACGCTATATGGACAAAGCTATAGATCTCAAGTTCATGTTATGGCACAACAAAGACCCGCAGAACTGGATCGTTCCTTCTATTGCGTTCGGAATTGTCGACATGATGGGCACGGAGTTAATGCAGGCGAAATATGCTGTAGCTACGTGGCGTTTCGGGAAAGTTGCGGCGACTTTGGGTTACGGCGACGACAGACTGAACGGGTTTTACGGCGGCCTTGAGTGGGACATTGCAGACTGGCTGACGGTGAAGGCAGAATACAGCCCGCTGGATTACGCGCAGGACAGAGTCGGAGGCCGGACAATTCTCGACGAGATACCCGACAATAAAATCAACGCCGGAATAGTCCTCAAAGCTCCCTGGGGTATGCAGGCTTCCGCGAGCTATCAGAGAGATGATGATTTCGTGTTCTCCATATCACAGCGCATAAACCTCAAAGGACCGTCATTTCTCGGCATATTCCGAAAACGTTACGAGGCTCCCGGCGAAAACCGCTTCCCTGACTGGAACAGCACCAACAAAGACGAGTTACTCTCACGCATAAAGTCAGGCCTCGAAAAATATGTTCGTGTCCGTGATGTTGACGTGAAACTTGAGGACACTGAAGACGGCCATAAACTTACTCTCTCATACGAAAACTACGGCTACTCATCACATGCAGAAGCAATGACGAGGGTATTAGTCATTCTTGCTCACGTACTGCCGGAAACATCAGAGCTTGCACTGATACACAAGAACGCCGGAGTTCCTATTGTGCGCGCAGAGTTCCCCGGCTCGCTGCTGTTCGACATACGTACGCGCACACTACGCGAGGAGGAAGACCCCGTACATGCTGCTGTGTTCACGTGGGCAAGTGCTGACATTGCAGACCCTGATGCTGAATACCTCGACAGCAAAGCCCGTCATGACCTGCGGACTATGTTTGTGTACCAGCCCCGTATAGATCAGACGCTCGGTGAAACGTACATGGACAGACTGAACATTGACCTCATATACACAGGCCGCTATGACTACGGACTTGGGAGCGTTGCAGATGTTCGCTTTCCTATATATAACAACGTCGACACAACGGACATTTACGGCTTATGGTGGGAAAAAGACCTCAACGACGAAATACGCATACAGAAAGCCGGTATGACTTACGCACACAGTGTCGGGAGTTCCGGGCGTGCGTGGCTTTTCGGTGAAGGCGGCTGGCTGAACGAGGAATTTTTCGGCGCGAACATTTGGGCGCGTTACTATGCTCACGACGGACGCTGGTGGCTTGGCGGAAGGTTATCGGAACAGCACGACAGAGATCCGTATTCATTCGGCGGGCTTACAGAGGGCAGAAACAGATACTATTACGGCGGAGTATATGACTTTGAGGACGAGGACGAATGGCGTTTTGTTGCGTTTGCTCAGGTGGGCTATAATCTTTCCGGGCTTGACCTTGATATTATGTACGACTACGGAAGATTTGCGGACGAGGACAAGGGACACAAAGTTTCTCTCGTTCGGCACTGGGACGATACAGCACTCGGCTTCTGGTACATCAATACGGACGTGAAAGCACCGGACAAGGACTTCACGAATGCCGGCGTACACATGGAGATGCCCGCAGAAAAGTGGTTCGGCACATGGTTCGGCAATTCCAGCTCTCACATATGGGAGCAGAATACGCATTTCCTGTCTACGTGGGACATGGAGTCAGGCCGCGAGGGAGGAATAATCAGAACACCTGAAAGAATGATGAGCCAGCTCCGTCCTGTATCAATGAAGAAGAATGTAGAGAGATTATTGCGTGATTACTGTTCATATGATGACAATGCAGAACAAGAGACACCGCAGGAAGTTACGAGCCTGCTTGAATACTTAAAGTTTTAGAGGAGTGATTATATTTATGAAGTTTGCGCGAAAAAAATTATTGATGTCAGGAGTGCTGGTGTTATCTCTCTGTACGGGAGCACATGCCGCCGCACTCGGAGGAGCTTCACCGCTTGCACCGTCAGCGGCACCCGGAACTGTAGCGATGCCGACAATCCCGACGAACCCGACGACACCGGGACAGCCTGTAATCAGGGGCGGGGGCGGAGGAGGAATTGACCTCACCGGCTTGGACTCAACACAGCCGACGAACGCACAGCCGGAAAACATCGATCTCACGCAGGGCGACTCATTGAGTGAGACGACTTCACAGCAGCAGCAGTATCAGCAGGACGGCCAGGATATGGACACGGATGAGCGTGGAAATCAGCGTGCGCAGTCATCATTTATGGATTTTGAGCTTTCCGAGAACGAAATCAACGACTACTTCAACCAGATATTATTCTCACGTACAGCAGGAAACCCGATGAGAGATCTTATGCGGAGGCTTCCACGTTTCGGAATGTCATTTTTCCGGCGGGGTGCTTCAAGTTATGCACCGATGGACAGCCTTCCTGTTACGCAGGATTATCGTATCGGTGTCGGCGACGAAATCACTCTTACTGTATGGGGCATTCCTGAAGAGGGAAATTACCGGGTGATAGTGAACAGGGACGGACTTGCGACAATCCCGCACATCGGAGCAGTGAGGCTTGCGGGCTACACGATGACGGAAGCAGAGAGAATTATACGTGCGAGGCTGAATCAATATTACGCGGGGTACCAGATGAATTTGTCGATGGGAAGTCTGCGGTCAATCATGATTTACGTAACCGGCAACGCACAGAGACCGGGAGCCTATACTGTGTCATCATTTGCTACTCTCGTGAACGCGCTGTTGATTTCGGGCGGTCCATCCTCGAACGGTTCACTCCGAAAAATCGAACTCAAACGCAACGGAAGAACTATTGCTGTGTTCGACATGTACGCAATGTTACTGCAGGGCGACAAGTCTCAGGATGCACGGCTTGAAGCTGGAGACGTGATATATATTCCTCCTGTCGGCCCTCTTGTAGGTCTTGCGGGAGAAGTCGAACGTCCCGGAGTGTATGAGCTGAACGGAGCTACTAGGGTGCAGGACTTGCTGTTTGCGGCTGGAGGAATGAGTGCACAGACATTCAGGGGGCGCATTCAGTTCTACCGTGTGTACGAGCACGCATACGCCGGGGCATTCGAGGGGAGTCTTGCGGAGATACAGGACACGGAGTTAGCGGACGGCGATATATTGAGGCTGTTCCCGATATACAACTTTGCGGCATCGGCAACTGTCAGCGGAGCATTGATGAGGCCGGGTACTTACGTTATTGTTCCCGGACACACAAAAGTATCCGACATCGTAGAACGTGCGGGCGGGCTTGGCCTGACAGCTTCTGACATGGCAGAAATTACGCGCGTAACTCCCTCGCTTGACGGGCCAATCAACGAACGCTTCACGATAAATGTAGCACAGGCAATAATGGGAGACCCTGAACAGAACATGACGCTTCAGAACGGCGACCAGCTCACTGTGTTCGTCATTCCTGACTACAAACAGCAGATACGGGTCGGCATTACGGGAGAAGTCCGGCGGCCTGGTACTTACTCGATGTTCGTGGGAGAAAAGCTCTCTGACCTCATCACGAAAGCAGGAGGCTTCACGGAAAAAGCATATTTGCCCGGAGCGATATTTACGCGTGTGAGTGTTGCAGCGGAACAGAGAAGGTCTCTTCAGCAGATGGCGGACAGGCTCGACCGTGAACTGTTAGAGTCCATGCAGAACATAGCGAGTTCGAGTTCAGGGACGGCGAGTGCTACGACTGCATTCAACGCGGAGTACCAGAGAAGAAGACAGCTCATCAACAACTTGCGGCATCTTGATATTATGGGACGCATAGTAACGAAAATCGACACGCCCAAGAACATAATCGGCACAGCTTGGGACTACGAACTGCAGAACGGCGACGTGTTACGCATTCCTGAAACCCCGCTCACTATCAACGTAATGGGAGCTGTATATACGGCATCGACGCACATATACAACCCGAAGATGAGCATAAACGGTTATGTGAACGCGGCGGGCGGAGCGTTGAAGAGTGCTCACAAGAGAATGATTTACCTGCTGAAGAGCGACGGAACAACTATACGCCTCACGAGGAGTACTGCAATGTTGACGAGCAAAGCATGGACGGCACCGAGCGGTTTTTCGGCCAAGATAGAGCCGGGAGACACTATAGTAGTTCCTGTGAAGTATCTTGATCGTCAGGGCATAGAGTCGTTCAAAGATGCGGTTGATGTAGTCTACAAAGTTGCTGTAGCGTCAGGAGTGATTATCAATGCGCTTGACAATGACTAAGAAATTTTTTGCGGCGGCGGTTATGTTGTTGTGTTTTGCGTTTCCGTCGTTCGCAGAGAGTGCAAAGTATGAGTATAAGGTTGTGCCTCTGGGATCTCTTACGTCGTTGCAGAAGGGCAAAGACACTGCCGGGAAGACCGCACAGCTTGAGGAGTTGCTGAACAAATACGGCTCTGACGGCTGGGAAATCGGCGAAATTTTTGCGGTACGTACGACGTTTGACCCGAATGTATTTTTCGTGATAATGAAGCGCAAACTTGACTAACGGGGATTTTGCGATAAAATAATTTGCTGTTACGGGACGTAGCGCAGTCTGGCTTAGCGCATCTGCATGGGGTGCAGGGGGTCGGAGGTTCGAATCCTCTCGTCCCGACCATAATAACAGAGAATGACAGAAGCTCTTTCGGAAAACGGGAGGGCTTCTTTTGTTGTGTGCGTATTGAGGCCGCTGATTTCGGAGTTAGGGGGGTGTTCGGGTACAGGTGCAAGAAGAATAATCATGCGGGAAATGTAGAGCTGTTTGAGCTGTGCAGGTACTGTTTCGTCGTGAGGCTGTTGATGTGTGTATTTTTATCGTGAACTGCTAATCGGTGATTTTCGTCCGCATTATGTTATAATCATTCACGCCCTGCCTCTTGTGAACGCACTGACGGGAGGCCGAATAAGTCCGAAGGGAGGTGTAGAGAGTGCGAAAATATGAAATGCTGACAATACTTGATGCCGCTACGGAAAACCAGAGCGACGAGATTCTGAAGATTGAGGAAGTCATAAAGAACTTGGGCGGCACTGTGTCAAAATCAGATGCATGGGGAAAACGTACCCTTGCGTATCCCATCCGCAAGAAGACCGAAGGTTATTATGTGTTATTCACGTTTGAGCTTGAGCCTGCACAGACATTTGAACTTAGGCGTATACTTGGCCTCCGTGCGAATGTGTACAGACAGCTCACGATAGTTCTTGATGACTAGGAGGGCTTTTTGCTATGAGAGGTTTCAATCGTGCCATAATTGCCGGAAATCTCACTAAAGATCCTGACTTGCGCTATACCGTTAATAAGAGGGCGTATTGTCGTTTCGGTGTCGCAGTAAATAACAACTGGAAGAACGCGAACGGCGAGTTACAGGAAAGTACAGAATACATTAATATAGTTGTGTGGGGTGCAATGGCTGAACCTTGCGGGAAGTACCTCAAAAAAGGCAGTCCTGTATTAGTGGAAGGACGCATACAGACGACAAGCTACGATGCAAAAGACGGTTCCGGCAAACGCTACACTACCGAAATCAACGCAATGAATGTTGTGTTTCTCGGTTCAGGACAGCAGGGAGCGTCAGGCGGCGGAAGCTACCAGTCATCACCCAAACAGACAGTGGATTACGGCGCATACGTACCGAGTGATGAAGATTTCGGCAAGAGCATAGGAGAGAGCGGATTCGGCGGAGGTTTTCCGGCGGATTTTGCGAATGACAACAGCGGCATATCCGGCAAAATACAGGACGACTCGGACATACCGTTTTAGCGATTAAGGAGGAAATATATACAGCATGAACGAACGCGAAAACGAAGCACGCGAGGCAAGACCCGGTTCACCCGTGAGGAACGGCACACCCGGCGGCGGACTTCGCAGAGGTGCATCAAGACGCAGACCGAAATTCTGCTATTACTGCGTGGAGAAGCAGGAGCACGTCGACTACAAAGACGTAGAGAAGTTACGTAAATACATCAGCGAACGTGGAAAAATTATCCCCCGCCGCGTAACTGGCAACTGCGCAAAACATCAGCGTCTTCTCACAGAAGCAATCAAGAGAGCGCGATACATGGCGTTACTGCCTTACTCACTCGACTAACATGAAAAAAATAATTCCCTGCGTAGCTATTACTCTTTCACTAATACTCGCGGGGAGTTTTCTTCCTGTTTTGGGCGTTGTCGGGTTGATGTTGTGCCCGCTGCCTTTGAGTATCTTGGGCTGTCTTGAGGGACACAAAACCGCAAGCATCGCCGAACTCCTGATAGAAGCTACTCTGTTCCTGATACTTTCTCCGTATATGGCCGTATACTTCCTGATAGGTTGCGCGCCTCTGTCGGGTGTTGTGTTTCTGCTCTCACGTCATGACCTCAAAGAAACGAAAAAATATTCCGCCCCTGAAAGCCTCTTAATATGTGCAGGAACATCAATAGCCTTCAAGCTAATTCTGCTGGTGGTGTTCTGGCTGTTCACCGGGAAAAATATTCTGTTCCCGAACGCCGCGCAAATGAACGAGGTATTACGACAGCTTTACGGTGAAAGTCCTGAAGTCGTCGAGGCCGTAAGAAGAGTTCTCGCAGTCTTCCCGTACATGATGCCCGCACTGCTGGTGATATATTCGAGCGTTGAAGCGTACCTGAATTACTCTTTGTGTCATGCGATAACGAAAAAATATTTCCCCTCCTGCAAAAATTTCCCACCCGAACTTCCGCCGTTCATGATGTGGCGTTTCCCGGTGTCTTTGCTGTTTGTGTCGGTGCTGTCGGTGTTATTGCGTTATGCCGTAAATGCTGACGAATGGTTCGAGGGCGCAATGTTCATCATCAACCTTCAGATAATCATCAATATATTCATGTTCATAGAGGGGCTTGCGCTCGCGTTCTGGATTATGGCGGGCTTCAAGTTCCGGCGTGCATCAAAAGTTTTTGTGTGCGTCCTGCTGTCCATTCCGTTCTTCTGGCCTTGGCTGATAGTCATGGGCATGTGTGATATGGTCTTCAACATGCGGGAAAAAATAAAATTCGGAGCGTAATTTTCCTTACAGTTTGACATAAGATTTTGCGGGTGTTATTCTTTCACGAAATTTTCACAACATTACGAAAGAAGGAATATTTTTCATGAACGGCTTAACACTCGTGGGCATAGCTGTAGTTGTGCTTGTGCTTGCGTATCTCCTCTACGGCCGCTGGCTCACAAAAACATGGGGCATTGACCCTTCCGCAAAAACTCCCGCATACCGTTTCGAGGACGGACAAGACTACGTACCCGCATCACGTTTCACAGTATTTTCGCACCAGTTCAACTCCATCACAGGAGCAGGCCCCGTAACAGGTCCGATTATCGCCGCAATGTTCGGCTGGCTTCCTGCGTTCTTATGGCTTCTCGTCGGCGGCGTATTCTTCGGAGCAGTGCAGGACTTCACAGCACTTTATGCTTCTGTCAAGAACGACGGCAAGTCTATGGGCTTGATTATCGAGCGTTACATCGGCAAAACAGGGAGAAAGTTATTCCTGCTGTTCTGCTGGCTGTTTACCCTGTTAGTTATCGCGGCATTCGCTGACATTCTCGCGGGAACATTCAACGGCTTCACGAAGGACGGCGGGCAGAACGTTCCCGGAGCAGCGGCGGCATCTATCTCCATGATATATATTGCGGCGGCTATGGTGTTCGGAGTGTTCTTACGCTTCACGAAAACCGGCGAACTTCCCAAGTTCATAGTGGGCGTTGTGCTTGTTGTTGCTATGTTATGGGCGGGCATTGCTAACCCGATGTATTTCGACGCGCAGACGTGGCGTTACGTCGTGTTCGGGTACTGCTTCATAGCGTCAGTCCTCCCGATGTGGCTCCTGAAACACCCAAGAGATTACTTGAGCGTGTTCCTTCTGCTTGGTATGATTTTCGGCGGCGCAATCGGCATCATCATCGCTAACCCCGAAATACAGATGCCCATGTTCGCAGGGTGGACGGTGAAAAATCAGCCCTTGTTCCCGATGCTGTTCATAACGATAGCGTGCGGTGCTGTATCAGGATTTCACAGCCTCGTATCATCAGGTACATCATCAAAATCCATTGCGAACGAAACGGACATGCTCCCGGTCGGTTACGGTGCTATGCTCGTTGAGACGTTACTCGGCGTAGTTGCGCTGGTGATTGCGTGCAGTGCGGCTTCAGGCGGCGGGCTTCCGACTGGTACACCGTTCCAGATTTTCGGGAATGCTGTCGGAGGATTCTTCACGATGTTCGGACTTCCGGCTCATGTTTCGACGTGCGTAATCATGATGTGCGTAAGTGCCCTTGCTATGACGACGATTGATGCAGTTACGAGGATCGGCAAGATGTCATTGCAGGAATTTTTCGCCCCGTCTGAAGGCGAGAAACAGGGCTTCCTGGTGTCAATCATCACGAATAACTTTGTCGCTACAGTAATAACTCTTGCGCTTGCGTATGCTCTGTGCCTGGCGGGGTATGCAAGCATATGGCCGTTGTTCGGTGCGGCGAACCAGTTACTCTCGGCGTTGGTACTCACGGCTCTTGCGGTGTTCCTTAGGGTTACGGGGCGCAGAGGCTGGATGCTGTATGTTCCGATGACGTTCATGTTCGTGGTTACGATGTCAGCACTGGTAATCAGCACGTACAACATAATCATGAAGCTCATTGCGGGATCGTTCGTGTTCATGGTCGACGGACTGCAGCTGATTATTGCGGTGGCGTTGATGACGCTTGCGATTCTGGTAGTGTCGCACTGCTGGAAGGAATTAATTTCGGCAAAATCGGGAAAGAATACCGTAGCAGCATAAAGAGAAAATATACTGCCCTGTATGGCCTCGTGGGTCATGCGGGGCTTTTCTTGTGTCTGCGTGAAGGTATGTGATAGTTTTGCGTAACAAGCATAAAAAAAGCAGTGGCGTGATTATCTTCCTACGATAAGTCATTCAGCCGCTGCTCTTTATTGGTTCGTGAGACTTGTTCTGTTACTAATAGACTGGTTTACGCGCTAGACCTGTGAAATCTTCATTTACCGTTGGATGTTCAGCTTTCTCTCTTTGCTTCCTCCGCTGTTATTCTATCGCATTTTCCCATTCTGCTATAATATCATTCACGAGGGGCTC
>CAJOED010000009.1 GCA_905233335.1 uncultured Synergistales bacterium | reverse complement strand
CTTATGCTGTAGATCCTGGACGCGTGGAGATAAATCTTCCGGGTGAATATGTGCAGGCTCCGAATGCATTTCTCTCACATGCCGGGAACATCTACATAGAGCCTGACCAGACCGCGAAAGTTGCTGTGAATGAGAGAACTGGTACTGTAGTAATGGGCGGCAACGTGAAAATTTCTGCTGTCGGTGTTGCGCATGGGAATCTTGTCGTTGAGGTCGGTGAAAATGCCGTAGTCGTACAGCCGGAAAGCATGAGTGCAGGCACGACGGTCGTAACGGGACGCACGGACATTACAGCGGACGAGGAAGGCGGAAGCATGATAGCTATGCCGGCAACTACAACCGTTAGAGATATGGTGAGGGTGCTGAACTCACTAGGAGCACGGCCAAGAGACATTATCGAGATACTACTACAGGCAATCAACAGAGCCGGAGCTTTGCACGGTGAACTTGTTACGATGTAGGGAGGTTTGCAGAAAATGTTACGGACAAACGGAATGAGCAGTGCAAAAATCATCAACACGAACATAGACCCCGAAGTGCACAAGACAAAGGATGCGCAGCAGCTGAAGGAATCGTGTCAGCAGTTCGAGAGTATATTATGGGCGAAATTATGGAAGGACATGCGGAAGACTGCAATGAGTATCAGCGGTTCGGACAAAGAACGCCCGTGGAAGCAGATGGAGGAGTTGTCGCTCGAAATGGCGAGTGATGACCTCGTAGAAAGTTCCGGCGGTGCTGGACTCTGGAAGATGTTATACGACAGCATGATAGGGAAACTTGCGGCGGATCAGGAAGCTGAAGCTCGGAAGGCGGCAGACAAAGAAGCAGCGAGTTTTGACGTTCAGGCGTGAAAAAAGTTACCCCGGCACTAATCACCGGGGGTTATGCTCTATGCTCGTGAGGGCTGCTGTATCCATATCGTTGCGGCCTCGTTCAGCGGCAAATACCGAACATGTCTCGCAACACTGCACGTATATATTTCGTTCTCAATGCTGACGAGTTCTACTTCTGCACCCGCAACGAATCCCATGTCAGTAATTCTCTTGCGCAAAACCTCGTCCGCCGTAATCCGCAATATTACTCCCTGTGATTTTGGCTCGCACAGTGTCAGGGGAACAGGCACCAGCAGAATGGGCTTCTCAATCGCAAGAAATATCTCGTCAACCCACGGCTGATGTTCCGCACGCGCCCTCCTGAAGAACTCCAGCAGTGCGTACAATCTCTCTTCTGTTACGGTGTCGACGTAGTGTTCCATCGAACATGCCATCTCCGACGAGTGATCCCGGTCAAGCCCCAGCATTTCGTGAAAGAATGCCCGGAAACCCTCGTGCCGGTGAAAGACAGTCATGCCCTTCTGCCGTCCTGCATCAGTCAAGTGCAAGTTCCCGTAGCGTTCATGCTTCACTAGTTCGAGTTCTACCAGCTTCTGAACTGTCGCCGTAACTGTGCCTTTTGTTATCTTCAGGCGGTCGGCCAAGTCCGTAACAGTAACTTCTCGCCCCGTGCTCTCAATCAAAAATAACTCTTCAAGATAGTCTTCAATTCGCGGGGTAATCATAGAATTTTATTCACCTCAAATTTTCCCGAATGTTGCTGACTGGTCAATATCTCCCGTGATTTTACCATGTTCAAGAATAATTTTGCGCTGTGCAACGTCGCCGACTTCCGGGTCATGCGTAACTATGATTATCGTAACTCCCTCTTCATGAAGCCTCCTGAATATATCTACTACGATGCCTTCATTCTCCTCGTCCAAGTTTCCGGTCGGTTCATCTCCCAAAAGTATTTGCGGTGAATTGATGAGGGCGCGCGCAATACATACTCTCTGCTGTTCCCCTCCTGAAAGCTGTGCGGGAAGGTGTCCGGCTCGTTCTGCAAGTCCGACTTTTGCGAGGGCTTCTAGTGCTTCTGCCTCGTCGGGCATACTGTGATAGTACTGCGCAACCATGACATTTTCGACAGCAGTAAGATAGCTTATGAGGTGGAACTGCTGAAAGATTAACCCGATCTTGTCGCGGCGTATTCGTGTGAGGCTTGCGGCGTTTTCCCTGCTGATGTCGACACCGTCAAGAATAACTTTGCCGACGGAAGGAGTATCCATACAGCCGATAATGTTAATCATCGTCGTCTTCCCTGAACCCGAAGGTCCCATTATCGACAGCCAGTCGCCGGCGTTGACAGTGAGATTTATGTCCGACAGCGCGCGGAGTTCTCCGTAAATTTTCGACACGTTCTGAAGCTCTAATATTTTCTTTGGCATGATTAGTTGTTATTCTCCTTTCAAGACTATTGCGGGGTGAATGTCCATGACTTTACGCACGGGAATTATTGACGCAAGCACAGTAATTATTATGAATACGGCAATTGTTACGGGGATTAGTGCCGCCTGAAAATTTATCGCCCGCCCGAAAACATTAAGGCTCACCCTCAATGCGAACTCGAAACCCAAGAACACTCCCAACGCACCGCCGATAAACCCAAGCAGAACTCCCTCACCTAGAAGCTCACTCATTACGAGCTTGTTCTCAGCACCGAGTGCCTTCTTGAGGGCAATTTCCCGCCGTCTTTCCGCAACCATAGCCATCATCGTCGTGTACACTGAAATCATCGTGATGATTAACACCACCACCGTAACAAGAAGCACGAGAGCCTGAAGTTTTCCGAGCACAATATCCTGCGACTGTGTGAGCCTTCTTACTG
This sequence comes from uncultured Synergistales bacterium, assembly GCA_905233335.1. Lineage (GTDB taxonomy): Bacteria > Synergistota > Synergistia > Synergistales > Aminobacteriaceae > JAFUXM01. The sequence goes on along the minus strand of CAJOED010000009.1, from coordinate 11,975 downwards.
CGCGGGGCATGAGGCCGGGAATATCGCGCGTGATTTTTTCGGAGAGTTCAGAAAGTTCCTGTGCATTTGCGGCAATACTGCATTCTACGACATCAGCCCGGAATGTGTCGCCGATAAGCTCATCAAGCATATCAACGTCCGCAAAGATAAACCCTTCCTCCGCACCTCCTGTTGACACTATGCCTTTGACAGTGAGTATCCTGCTGAAGTTCTGCCACGCCGAGTCCCGCTTCTGGTTGTCTTTTGCGCTCAAGTCCTGACGTGATGCTTCAGCCTGTTCACCGTACTTCACGCCCTGCACACGGAAAGTATCGCCTAGCTTCAGTCCGAGAGTTTCGGCTATCTCGTGCCCGACCATGACGCTTGAAGTGTCCTGCGAATTTCCCCAGCTGCCCTCGATGTACCAGAAGGGACTGTTCTTCTCTGCCTGCTCTAAGTCCGTGCCCGCAATAATGTATGGCTGTTCGTTTATCTTCACAGTCTGGTATCTGTACGGTGCAAGTCCGACAATCCTATTCACTCCGATAATCTCACGTAACGAGTTCAGGGTTTCGCGGGTAATTGTTGAGTCGCCTTCGGGTAAAATAATCATGTTCGCACCGTAAGAACGAAACTCACGGCCAAGCTGTTCGGGGATGTCGTAATATATCGTAACAAGTCCTGAAAGTATCGTAGCTCCGATAGCAATAGCCAGCACCGCAATAACCAGTCTTGATGCCCGGCGTATGAGTGAACTTGATACCATTTTCATATACATCTTGAAGCGTTTATTTCCCATGAAGTACCTCCGTCGGCTTGAGAGCCATTAAGTAACGTATCGCAGGAATACTCCCGAACAGCGTAACGAAAAACAAAATCACCGCAACAATCAGGATTACCATGCGTGCAATCTCGATGTATGAGCCGAAAACTGTCTGTCCGATAATCTGTGCGAAACCGATGCCAAGAAAATAACCGACAACTCCACCAGCTAGTCCCGTGAGCATGACTTCAACGAGTACGAGAAGTGCTATGTGCCAGTTGTACGCTCCAAGTGCCTTGAGGAGTCCAAGTTCCTGGCTACGTTCTATGACGCTTGCGGTTATCAAGTTCGAGATAGCGAGTGCAGAGCCGATTGAACTCAATATCGTGATGAGTATCATTAGCAGGGTCGTTTTGTTGAGGATTGTTCCTTCTGATTCTGCAACCTGCCGAACGGGCTTTGCGACTCCGTCCCGTATGACTTCCTGAATCTGATGGCATATTGCGCTGACGTATGCGGTACAGTACCATGTTTCGTACTCTTCAGGGGACAAGCTCCTGGGATCTTGTGCGGCTTTTCGTGCGAGGTCGTTATCGGGTGTCGTGAGGGCGGATACCTCTATCGTTGACACTTTGCCGGGCAAGTTCATAATCTCCTGCAGTGCCGGGAGTGTCATTAGTATTTTCTCGTCAGAATTTCCGCCGTCGTTGAAGATTGCCTTCACGTGAAAACTTTTTCCCGCAAGAGTGATATTATCGCCGACATGAATATTATTGCGTGAGGCCAGCAGGTGTCCCATCATCACGGAGTTATTCTCGTCCTCGTTCAGCCATTCGCCGTCAATCTCCCACCATGTGCGCAGGGACTTCAAGCCCGTGTGCAGGTCTTCACCCGTCGGGAGAACAGCGTGTTTTTCCGGCCAAGTTCCCAAGAGTGAAACATCACCGGCACCAGCAAGCTCCGCATGACCTTCAAGCATGGGTGCAAAGTCGAGAATGTTGAAGCCCCAAAATATTGATTTCAGCTTCAGAACGTCGTCTTCATGCAGAAACTTATCACTCACTCCCTGCCCGTATAAGTCGCTCATCAATGCCGCGTCCTTGTGCCGGACTGTGATGTTTGCGCCGTAGACTTTCAGCTCCCTGTTGACCTTGTCGCCGACACCGAGCATTACGTTCATCATTGCCGTAGACAGCGAAACCCCTAACACGACCGTGAACGCTATCATTAACATTTTGCCTTTCTGACGTATAAGCGTCTTTGTTATCATGCGCCAGAACATTTTTTATCTGAACCTCTTTTCTTCTGCTTCCAGTGCTTTCACGTCAATAAATATTTTTCCCGAACGTATCTCATACTCAAACGGCACAGGATTACACCCGCCCTTGAAGCCTATTGTGTTCTTGTTCATGACGACATCGCAACGCCTGCATATGACTTCATCGTCGCCGCGCTCGTAATACCCGGCAATCCCGCATATATCGCACGCATCAAGCCCAACACCGTAAGCAGTCCCGGCAGGTTTCTTCACGACAAGGAAGCGTACATCATAACCGTTCGGCGTAACGTACGAGAACTTGTGCAGATGACCGTCGGAAACTTTCGCGAGTTCCACCGAAATTATGCCGTCGTTAATGTCGTAAGGTTCAGGCTGTACTTCTGCGGGTGGTTTTGTGTCGTAATAGTGCAGAACAATAACGATAAACACCGCCATAGCGCACCAGAAGCCCAAGCTCCATGACCACCGGCGGCAATCACGCAATCTTGCTTTCTCCTTGCGCAACAGTGCTTTGTTCGGGAAAGTGTACGTCGGATTCATGTGCGTGTATATCACGAATACCAGCATAATCAACGCAAGAACTATTTGTGCGAACAGAAACGCATTCGGATTTTCGCCGCGCCATATCATTATCTTGAAGACGGCATCAGTGAGGGGAATAACTTTCAGCCTCTGCAGTGCCGCAACAGATGATGCAGAATACTCCGCCGCATAAATCACGAGTGCACAAAGCATGAACATATAGCCCTGGCTGGCAGTGTTCAGTGATTGATGAGACTCGTACGCGCTCAACGTCAGCAATAAGCACACGAACAGGCCGAGAGTGAATCCAAGTGCGCGCAACATTGCGTTAGTGCTTATACCTGCCTCACCGAAATATACGAACTCACGCGTAAACTGCAGGACGGGCGGCACCAAGTACACCAGCGATACGAATATCAACGCCGACAACGAAAATATGTTCACGAGCCACAAGAATTTTTTGCGGAACAGTGAAGTAATGAGTGTGGTTATGACGGAAATAACAGAAAGCCCCGCAATGTACACTATCAGCCAGCGGTTGACACGAATCAGCAGCAAGTTCATTCCGCGAGGGTCATACATACGAACGCCGAAAATGATACAGCCCGCAATAATCCCCGCTACCGTGAAAATCATCGTGAACTTTTTGCGCGAAAAACTGAAGATTACTCCCAGCAGTAAACAAAATGCCGCTAAGTGATCCGTAACGGCAACAAGATATTTCAGAATTTTCGATCCCTCCTATACAAAAACAGGAAGCCCGCAACAAGCAAAGCTCCCTGTGAGAATTTGTCGTTATGTTATTCGCTTAACTGTTCTGCTGTATAATTCCAGTTGAACTCGACAGTGTGAGTTGAGAAGAATTCTTTTGCGCCCTCTTTTGCCGGTACGCCTGTCTCCGGGTCAATGTGAAGCAGGTAATCCGTCGGCGGCTCAATGATGAAGCGTAACTTGTACTGTCCAACCTTGAGGCCCTTTGCTATGTTTGCACCATAGTGGGGGCCGTCGTCAGCGTTCATGGGCATGAATGAGCCTTCCATTACTACTGTCTTGCCGTCCATCTGCAAAATCTGATACTTCACTGTGAGGTATGCAGGCCAGATGTCCTCGCCGTTGCCGAAACCGTAAGCTATTGCGTACATGGGCTGAAGGTGAATGTCTGCTTCAAGGTGCATGTCGGACTCTTCGCGTGATAAGCCCTTGCCGACCGGGTACATGTCAACAGCCTGGAAATATACTGCCGCTACGTTATAGGGGCCGACCTGAGTTTCGCCGATGGGTATCTCCTCGAAACCTGCCTCGCCGGGCTTCACTGATACAGCCTGTGCACCGAACGCCGCTCCTGCAAACGCAAGAGTGAGTATCATTACTGCAAAAATTACTCTCTTCATTATGAAGTAACCTCCTGAAAAAATTTTTTCTATAAACTCCCCGCGATTTTCACACGAGGCATTTATCCCTGTTTCTTTTTCCTGAAAATGTGTGGAAGCATTATCCATACTGCCGCAATCACGAGCATTATCTGCGGGATTAGTGTCTCTGCTCTGTCGTATATGCTCAATATCTCGATGCTGAATCCCTTCATTGCCGGGATCACTGTACGTCCCGTGATAACGTCGGCTTCTGTGAGTTCGACGACTCCCTTGCCCATGAACGATATGCACATCAGGAACAGTAATATACTCGTGAACATGAAGAACGCCCGCAGCGGGAGCTTCACGCTGAAGTAACGGAAGCACACCCAAACGATGACGAGAACGAGAACTCCCGCGCCGATGCCGTAAGCTATGTACGTCGGGTTGCTCATGCCTCCCGTGAACGCGGCAGAGTAGAACAGTATCAGCTCTGCTCCTTCCCTCATTACCGCAATGAACGCCGCAAAAATCAACGTCCACTGTGATTTGCTGTCGATTGACTGCTGGACTTTCCCGCTGATGTAGTTTTCCCACGCGATATTGTCGGCCTTTGAGAGCATCCAGTTGCTTACGTAGAACAGCACCGCAACCGCAAGAAACATCGTCCACCCCTCTAATAATTCACGTGCAACGCCGCTCTGTTCTCCCATGAGAGCTTCGAGTGCCCACGCAAGAATTACGCTCGCGATTATTGCCGCAAATGAGCCGAGATACACGCCGCGTAACATGTTTTTGTTTCCTGTCTTGATGAGGTAAGCAACGATGGCCGCAATCACGAGTATAGCCTCTAACCCCTCACGTACGAGAAGACCGAATGCCGTAACGAACGTAAGCCAGTCGCGGTTGACGGGAGCAGTTTTCGGTGCCGATGATGTCGTCGGTGCAGTTTCGGGTGCCGGAGCAGGTGAAGGAGACGAGGCAAGTTCCGGGCGAGGTGTCTGTGTGTCGGTGTAAATCGCTAGTCCCACGCTGTCGGGGTCGGAAATTTCTGCCATTCCGTCAAGCACCATAGAATCCTTGTAGACTTTTATCTTGAGATCCTCTATCTGCTGTAACAGTAAGTCTTTTTCTTTCTGCTGGTTGCCGAGAAGAACATGCTTTATGTCGCGGAATTGTCCCTCTATGTGGTTGACACGTGCCGCCGAAATCGCATACATTACTGTACTCTCTACGCCCTGCACCTCGTAATACTTGAAGTAAGCGTCGTTCACGTGGTTATATGCGTCCTGGTACTTGTCATTTTTCACGTCATCGATTGCCGCGTTGAACTCCAAAGCCATATCCACCGCAACTCCGCGCCAGTCGTTATACTTTTTCTTTTTCTTGGCCGCGTCGGACTGTTCAGCGAACACGAAAATTACAGCACATAACATTAACAGCAGAGCCGCAAAGCTCCTTCTATATCTCAACAAGTGAGGTCATTCTCCTTTGTAGTTTTGTGAATTGTATCAATCAAACTTTTTTATGTGAGGTGAATTTTACCAGCAGTTATTTTCTCGGTCAAGTTTATAGTTGTGTGATACAAACTTACAGCAATATGGAAGCATGAAGACCCCTTCAAGTTTCAGCGTTGCATTCATAATTTGGAGTTTGTTGCGTAATCATAAATAACTCCGTCATTCCATGAAAACATGAAAAACTTACAGCAATATAGGAGCAGGCAGTCCCTCAAGCGTAATCGTTGCGTTCACACGAAAATTCAGCATGTCCTGTTCGAGCTTGAAGTTTGGCGCATAGTCATAAATCGGTTTCATGCCTCCGCCGCTCATCCCTGAAAGCCTGAAAAGTTTTGCCAGTCTGTAATTTCTCGTCGTGCCCCTGATTGTGCCGGGGTTAGTGATTGTGATTTTGGGAGGTGATGACGTTATCGCTATGTCTATGTGTCTGTCTATATTGTAGTCGGCATGTAGCAGAGCATTCACGAACACTTCCCGCAACGCCGCCGCACATTTCCCGGAAAGTCTCGCTGTCAGTCGCGGGAGAATGTCCGAGTACGCACGCCAAAGATTATGCCGCTCAAGTTCTGCGTGTCCCGACGAGTAAGAGAGAACTGCGCGGACGTTCACTAATTCGCCGAACATCAATGCGCCCGCAAGAGTGATATGTTTTCCCGAATACACGCCGCACTTACGCATGAAGTCATCATGAGAGATAGCCGAAAATTTCGTCGTGAACTCGTTAATGTCGTTGTCGTTGAGGGTGATATTTTTCACGGGGCAGTCATCGCGCGAAAATTCTAGAGCGTCCGCAGTCATCACAGAACGCGCCCACTTCCCCGAAATGACATTTTCCCCTTCAACACGCCGGTACACTTGGCCGTTGAGGACTATGGGCTTCCTGTACCATTCGAGCGTCGGAACGTATATTGCTGCTATCTCGGCGAACTCGTGAATTTCATGCGGGATTTCTGCGGGAATATATTTTTCGGGGTCATCATTGAGGCCGGTTATCGTGATGTCGTCGTTGATGTCCCTTTCAGCACCCGCAACTATCCACCCTCCCGACGAGTTTGCGAGCGCACATACAGTACTAGGGATTTTGTGAAGGTCATCAATCCCGATAAATTGCCGGTCATCGTCAGCAGTACGTTCAAGAAACTCTGCAAAGGCACTCACATCAATTCGCTTAACACTTCCCCTATGTCCCTGTTGATGCACACAGAACGCTCCGTAATCCCTGAACGTTCCGGCACATATGCTTCACCCAAATTCACGCACACATACAGCGCATCCGGCCAAGTACGAGTCATCCGCCAGAAAGGATACTTGATGATTGACGGCGTATTCATTCCCGTTCCGAGTTCGAGAAATATAGTCCTGCTGTCGTGATTGTCATTGAGGAACTGCACATAACGTTCTGCGGCTTCATGCCACCCGTCGTCCTCAACGAATGAATCATCACAGCGCAAATTCATGGTCATGGGACGGCCGCATACAGGACAGTACGGTATGAGTTCATGAGGTACGCGCATATCTTTTTGTTGTGAGAGCATAGCAGTAATAGTTTTCTCGTTGTCGTATGTCTTCTTATGGCACGGAAGAGAACACTGAAACAGCCCGTAATCACCCTGCGTATAAAATAAGCGTGATTTATCGACCCCGGCTTTTTGGAAACAGTGATCTACGTTCGTGGTGAGGACGAAATAATTTTTGCCGTGAATGACTTTCAGCAGGTCATCATATACAGGTTTCGGAGCGTCGCAATATCTGTTAATGAAAATATTTCTGCTCCAGTATGCCCAAAACTCTTCAGGTGTCTCGTACGGGTAGAAGCCGCCGGAGTACATATCGTGAAAATGATATTTGCTCTCGAAATCAGCAAAGTATTTCGTGAAACGTTCGCCGTCATACGTGAAGCCCGCCGATGTGGACAATCCCGCCCCTGCTCCTATAATTACGGTTTCTGCCTCATCAAGTGCCCGTTTCAGTTGCTCAATCATTATTCGTCAGCTCCTTTATGTATAGTTCGCGGTCGTAGTCCTTGAAGACATTGAAGACTACCTTCATGTGCGGCGAAAATTCCCTCACTGTATTAACGGCTATATGTGCGGCCTCGTCATTAGGGAAACCGAATACCCCCGTAGAGATACAGCAGAACGCAATACTCTTCAGCCCGCGCGACTCTGCAAGTTCGAGGCATGACCTGTAGCACCTCGCAAGTTCCTCACAGTGCCGGGGAGTAAGTTCACCGTCAACAATCGGTCCGACAGTGTGAATGACGTATTTTGCCGGAAGGTTGTAGCCCCGTGTGATTTTTGCGCACCCGGTCGGTTCGTCGTGTCCCTGAGCCGTCATGATGATGTTGCACTCGTCCCGTAATTGCAGTCCAGCCGCAGAATGTATTGCGTTGTCTATGCAGTTATGACCCGGCACAAAGCAACCCAGTAATTTTGAGTTCGCCGCGTTCACTATTGCGTCAACTTTCAGGCGCGTAATATCTCCCTGCCATAACGATATTTTTCCGGGCAGAGCTTCACCGTCAATAATGCCGCGTAATTCTCGTTCGTGCGATAAGTATTCGTCCTGTACTTTCAGGAAGTCGGGCGATAGTTTCATGGGAGGTCTTACGTTCATGAGATAACGCAATAATAATTTCGGGTCGTCCGTAACTTTCAGAAAATATTTACATTCAGGCATCTCATCAAGCAGATAATTAATAAGAAATTTCAACATTCACCAAATACCCCGTCAAATTTTTTCAGCATATTATAATTTATCGCAATATTTTTTTATGATGGGAAGTGATTAACATAAAAACTTTTCTTGTTGTCGACGGACACAGCCTCGCTCACAGGGGATTTCACGCACTCAACGTAAAACTTTCCGCCCCCGACGGAACTCCTACAGCTATGATCGTCGGCTTCATGAACATGTTGTACAGGGTACAGGACGAGTTACTGCCCGACTGCACAGTGATAGTTTTCGACGCACCCGGAAAAACTTTCCGCCACGAACTGCAGAAGGACTACAAAGCCGACCGCAAGCCACTAGCCGACGAGTTACGGATACAGCTTCCGATACTGCAGGAATTATTACGTCTCTGCGGGCACAACGTCATAATACGCGAGGGAGTAGAGGCCGACGACACAGCAGCATCAATCGCACGTCTTGCACAGAGCGAGGGACATGAAGCAGTGATACTCTCTTCCGACAAAGATCTCTTTCAGGTGCTCGGCGAAAACATACGGATCATGCGCCCCCTCAAAAACGGAGTAGCAGGTGCAGAAATCTATGATGTTCATGCGTTCGTTCGTGAGTTCGGGTTCATGCCGTCATCAATGGCTGACTACCTCGCTATAATCGGGGACAAAGCCGACAACGTAAAGGGCATTGCGGGCATCGGCGAAAAGGGAGCACAGAAAATTCTTGCTGAATACCCCACGCTTGAAGATATATTTGCGTCCCTCGACAAGTTCACGAAATCCACCCGCACAAAACTTCAGGCTTGCGGACTCGAAGCGGCAAAATGGACGCGCGATAACATCATCAGGCTTCATGATGATATTTTTTCGGGTGATAGTGAGTTCCTGAATGACTGCATGAACTTCACACCTGATTTCGAGGGAGCAGAAAATCTTGCGTTACGTCTTGGCCTTTCCCGTGTCCTGAAACGTATGGGGAGCACAAAAGAAATTTCACCGCGCGCGTTTGTGTCGTCAAAGGCTTTCATGATGCCGGAATGCGAAACTATCACCGACGACTACAAGAGCACTTTGCGGAAAAATCCCGGACTCACTCATGACGTATGGGATCTCAAGACGGCGTATTACCTTCTCCACCCCGACGAAACCGGCGCAAATTTCCCCGATGTCATGAAGACTATTCGCACCAGTGAAGACCCCGCAAGAACGTTAGCTGATTTTGCCGGAAACATCAACGCCGAAATACTCACTTACGACGGGTTACACGACATCATGACGAAAATAGACCTGCCGCTAATCCCGGTGCTGAATAAAATGGAAGATAACGGAGTGAGGATTGACCGCGAAAAATTTTTGTCGGTGCAGAGTGAGCTTGAAGAGAAAATACTACAGCTTGAGGCAGAACTCATACGCAAAACAGGACGGCACATAAACATAAACTCCTCACAGCAGGTGTCATGGCTTCTGTTTGAGTATCTCGGCTTTGAGCCTGGCAATAAGACAAAGGGCAAAACCTCATACTCCACCGACGCGGCAACCCTCGAAAAACTCGCGAAACTTCCCGGCGGTGAAATTCCTGCTCTCATTCTCGAACACCGAGAACTCTCGAAAATGCTTACGGGCTTTGTCGTTCCGTTACAGAAGGCGGCGGGTGATGACGGAATAATACACACGACGTTCGAGCCTGCATTCACGGGAACAGGCAGATTGTCGAGCAGGGATCCGAACTTGCAGAACATTCCGGCATTCGGACACTGGGCGGAAGAAATCAAGAAGGGATTAATCCCGGTGAACCCCGAAAATGTTTTTGTTGCGGCGGACTACTCACAGATAGAATTGCGGGTGCTGGCTCATCTGTCGGGGGAGGAGCGGCTCATTGACGCGTTCACACACAACAGGGATATTCACACGGAGACGGCATCATGGGTTTTCGGTGTCATGCCGGAACTCGTTACTCCTGAATTACGGCGCGCGGCCAAGATGATTAATTTCGGTCTGCTGTACGGCATGAGTTCATTCGGGCTTGCGGAACGTCTGAATATCTCTCGTCAGGAAGCAAAAGACATAATGACACGCTACTTTGATGCGCTTCCGGGACTACAGGAATATCTTGATGACACCGTGAAACAGGCAAAGGCTCGCGGTTATGCCCGGACTCTTGAGGGGCGGATAAGGCCGGTGAAGGAGATACCCGCAAAAAATCAGGCACTCGACCGGGCACTCATCAACACTCCGATACAGGGGACAGCGGCGGATATAGCTCGTCGTGCGCTCGTGAACTTCATGAACGCAGGCAGGGGAGAATTATTTTTGCAGGTGCATGATTCTCTTGTGTGTGAGTGTCATGTGAGTGAGGCAGATGATGTTGCTGATATGCTCGGCGAAATCATGAGGGCTTCAGGCGGTGAAGTGAAACATCTTGAAGTAGAAATAAAGCGGGGAAGGTCTTTAGCTGATGTGTAAAATTGCTGATTATATGCTAAAATTTCAATTCGTAAAAACTACGTACTACAAAAATTTTCAGAGAGAAGGTTTTATTGAATCATGATGAAATTCCTGCGCACACAAATGAAATGGATTATGGCTATTATTGTTGTAGCTTTCCTGCTGTCTACGTTCTTCATGTACGAGGGCAGAGGTACACGCCGCACTCCCGGACGAAACCCGGACGGATCAATCAGCGATTACGAGGTTGCACAGATTAACGGACGCTCACTTATGCGTTCGGAACTTGAGCAGAGACTCCGCAACTACCTCAGCAATTACAGTTCGAGGAGCGCAGAGAGTCTTGATATGCCGGCAATATATCAGGCAGTACTTGACCAGGCAATACTCGAATCACAGATGACAAAGGAACTTGAAGAGAGCGGCATTCGTGTATCTGACGCTGAAGCAGAACAGGCCATGAAGAATTACGCTGATACATATTTCCCGACGAGAGAAACATTCTATCAGGCACTCGCAAATTCAGGTGTCCGCGTTGAGGACTATAAGCGTTCGTTGGCGAGGCAGATAGCAACAGAACAGTTATTACGGACAGCAATCGGTGAAGTAGTAATCAGTGAGGACAGAGCGACGGAATTTTACGACACAATGAAGAACCTCATCTACAGCAGGCCGGAAGGATTCATGGTACACATGGCAGATTTCAGCACAGAGAAGGACGCTGAAGAGTTCAGAGCGAAACTTGCGGCAGGTGATGAGTGGACAGTATTAGCGTCGGGAGATACCAGCTCGGCAGTCAACATGGCGATCGGCGAGATGATTCAGACTCTTGTTGACGGAATCCGCAACGTGCTCGAGCAAACACCTCCGGAATTGTCAGCCGATATTATTGACAGAGGGATTGTACTCACAGGAGGCGGAGCGTTATTGCGGGGACTGCCCGAACTCATAGCCCAGCAGACAGGCATAAACTGCTTCACTGCCGATAACCCGATGGAGAGTGTAGCTCTGGGCACAGGAAAAGCTCTCGCTGAGATGGACAAGCTGAGTGCATCAGGGAAAAGCTCAATGCTCGTGAATCTCAAACGCTCAAGCCGAAAAAGATACTAAGACTCAGGAAGGATGAATCATGAACAGAGGAATATACGAAGCAGCGTCAGGAATGCTCGTTCAGGAGACACATCTTGACGTCATTACGAATAACTTGGCCAACGTAGACACTCCTGGCTACAAGCGGAGGATAAGTGCGACGTCAGATTTTTCTGCGCTTCTGGATAGAATCGAGAAGGTCAGTGAAGACGGAGAGACAAAGATAACTACAGTTCTGCCTGCGGATATGCCGTTCAAGGGCCGCGAAGTCATAGGCTCGCTCTCACTTGCGGCGATATTCTCAGAGGATGTTATGGACACGTTCCCTGGAGTCCTAAAGAC
>CAJOED010000008.1 GCA_905233335.1 uncultured Synergistales bacterium | reverse complement strand
TGAGGGACGGCGTGAGGCTGTGAGAGCCGCAGAAAAATTCATAGATTAATACACTTTCTTATATATCCTGTCTGCATATAATTTACACAAAAAAGGAGGCTGCTTCATGAAGATATGTTTTTATGCTCTGCGCGAATACGACGAACTCACTTTCTGCGAACAAATGAAGGACAAATACGGCGTTGATTTCGTATACTCCACCGACTACCCGAACTCACAAAATATTTCTCTTGCTTCCGGCTGTGATGGCGTGAGCTGTACCCCGTGCGACATGTCCGCAAAAGTCCTCAAAGCCTTTCACGATGTCGGAGTGAAATACATTCTTACGCGCTCAATCGGCTACGATCATATTGACCTCAATGCGGCTCGTGAACTCGGTATGAAGGTCGACACTGTCAGCTATACCCCGACGGGCGTGGCGGATTACGCTATCATGTTGATGCTTGCGAGCGTGAGAAAATTTGCGCACATTCTCAAGCGCACGGAGCTTCAAGACTACTCACTGAAAAATAAACTTGGCCGGGACTTTTCGATGTGTACGGTCGGCGTTATGGGCACGGGACGAATAGGGACTACGGTATTGCGTCATCTATCGGGTTTCGGGTGTGAACTGTTAGCGTATGACGTGTACGAGAACGACGAGGCCAGGAAGTTCGCGCGTTATGTCGACCGTGATACGATATTCCGGGAATGCGACATCATAACCCTTCACATGAACGCCAACGACGACAACTATCACATAATCAACCGGGACTCCATCGCGAAAATGAAGCAGGGAGCATACATCATCAACACAGCACGAGGCAAGCTCATAGACTCCGAAGCACTCATTGAGGGCATAGAATCCGGCAAACTCGGCGGAGCGGCTCTCGATGTCGTGGAGTTCGAGAACGGACTGTACTACTATAACTTGATGGGGGAAGTCATGGTCAACCCGAAACTTGCGATTTTGCGCTCATTCCCGAACGTGATATTGAGTCCTCATACGGCGTTCTACACGGCTGAAGATGTAGGCGCAATGGTAGAAGGTAATTTTCGGAGCTGTTACGAGTTCGGTACGGGCAGAAAGTTATCGGGTGTCGAGGCACAAAAATAGCGGGACTCACACACAAGCCCCGCCGTAATTTTTTCACGTAATTATTTCTTCTCTGCTTTCGTCAGGAACTGAAGATGTGTATACCCCTCACGCTCAATCTGGAGCACAATAATATCTTCTGCACTCTTCATAGCGTTTGTGAGGTCATCAAGCGTCTTCAAGTCCTGCATGTTGAGCTGTAAGATCAAATCTCCCTTGCGAAGTCCTTTCTCGTAAGAAGCAGGGGAATTTTCATCTACCTCATCGATAACGATGCCTTTTTCCGACACACTCACCTTATTGATGCCGTAATCCTTCAGCGCATCGCTCCCCGACGTAACTTTTTCGGTGTTCGTGCTGTCCGTTGTTGTTGCGTTGCCGTCAGAGGGACGTTCACCGAGCTTCACAGGGAGAGTCTGTGTCTTCCCGTTGCGCAAAACTTTCAGGCGTGCCGTTGAGTTCGGTGGGAGTGCTCCTATTTTCTGCCGGAACTCTGCCGCATTCTTGAACTTTTCGCCGTTCAGTTCCACGACAATATCTCCTGCCTTCACGCCAGCTTTGTCTGCCGGTTCATTCGGTACAACTTTTGCTATGACTATTCCGCCGTCCTTAACGCCGTACATTTTTGCGACTTCAGGAGCTATATCTTCCATGTACACGCCGAGCCAGCCGCGACTCACTTTGCCTTTTTCGACGAGCTGTCCCATTATCTCCTTCGCCTTGTTGACGGGAACAGCAAAGCCCAAACCCTGCGCGTAAGGAATTATCGCCGTGTTTATGCCGACAACTTTGCCGTTCATGTCAAGCAGGGGGCCGCCGGAATTGCCCGGGTTGATTGCCGCGTCGGTCTGCAGGAAGTCATCGAAATTCACGTCCTGAGCATGAATGCTTCTGTTCTTGGCCGAAATTACTCCTGCTGTTACGGAATGCTCAAAGCCGTATGGGTTGCCGATAGCTACGACAAATTCACCGACTTCAACAGCATCAGAGTCTCCTAGTTCGAGAACGGGCAGTGCTTCGTCAGGCTCAATCTTTATCACGGCCAAGTCGTAATCAGAGTCGCCGCCCTTTATCGTCGCGGGGTAAGTCTTTTTGCTTCCGTCAGCAAGCAGTACCGACACCGTGATTTTCTCCATGCCGCTGACAACGTGATTATTCGTGAGTATCAGTCCATCCTTCGACACTATGAAGCCGGAGCCGCGTCCTTTCATGGGAACGGAACGAGTGAAGTCCTTGAATGCATCCCCGAAAAACCTCTTGAAGAACGGATCATCATCGAACGGGAACGGAGAAATAGAACGTCTTGCTGTCTTCTCCACGTCGATATTGACGACAGCAACAGAAGCCCGCTTGAAGATTGATACTATGGGATTGTTATTGCTGCCTGATGTGAAGGGCAGTATCGCCGCAAATGAACTCCCTGCACTCACGAGAATTAATGCAAGCGTCAGGGTCAACGCCAAAAATCTTTTACTCATACTAACAAATTACCTCCTTCAAAAAATGCAGTGTATTTTAACCGCCGGCGAAAAATAATTCATGCTCTTTTTAACTTACGTAAACCAAACGCGAGCCATAAGCATTCTAACGGAAGAGCTATTGTGATGTATTTATACGTCCATGTGTGCATAATCAGCCATGAGAGAGACATTCTGTCCCGCGTGATTGTTACGACGTAGCGCATCAACGTATAGAGTATCAGCGCAAGAGGAGCTATTACGGGACTGTAATTTTTCTTCTGACGGGGCATGATTTTCTTCTCCACCCATAACAGGAACACTACACATAGTGCCGCTATCACCGAGTAATATATCTGCACGGGATGACGAAAAACTCCTGCAGGGTCTCGCGGGAAATGCACCGCCGTAAAGAAATTCGAGCGCAGTCCGACACAGCAGCCATTCAGAAAACACCCCCAGCGTCCGACAGCAATAGCCTGCATTGCCGGGATTGCGGCAACATCACAGAGCTTCATGAATGATACTTTGCGGCTGAACATGCTCATAACCCATGCCGACAAGAACGCGCCCATCACTGCACCGAACTCATGAAGTCCGCCCCTGTTGAGGTCAAGAAGCAGTTTCGGGTTGTTGAGGTACATTCGCCAGTGCAGAATATACTCATACGACCGCGCACCCAGCAGCATACAGAAGAACGACACCGCCATAATCTTTCGGGATTCGTCCTCGTCGAGTTCGTAGAGTGAGAGACGATTTATGCTCCAGTGTATAGCAATTGCCAGCGCGATAAACCATACGACGCTGTACGTGTCGACCCGGAAACTTCCGATGCGCAATAACGTCGGGTACATAATCTTACGCCTCCTTCATACTGTCATACGCATAACTTTCCTGATAAACATATTCGGGAGCTATGTCGATTGCTTCATTGTCCCAAGTGATTGTGCCGTGAGATATTCGGGGACTGCGGAAAATATTTATGTCGGACAACGGAGCAAACGCAGGAGCATTAAGCCTCGTCGTGTCGAATAATCTTTTTTCACCCGTCGAAAACGTTACTAACATCATGCCGCCGTCTAAGGGTTTCGCATTCGTGATAGTTATTCCTTCAACGAGTTCTCCCGCGTAACAAATGCCGTCTTTTATGTACATTCTTGCTTCTCCCTGAAGTTATTTCTCCTCCGTGTAGAAACTGCTTCCGTGTGCGTACATCTGACGGAGTTTCGGCTTCTCGATTTTCCCGGTCGGGTTTCTCGGAACATCAGCAAAGATTATTTTGCGCGGACGTTTGTAGCGGGGAAGTTCGAGGCAGAAACGGTCAATCTCTTCTGCTGTGCACGACATGCCCTTCTTCACCTGAATTATTGCCGCAGGAATTTCACCGAGCCTTGCGTCCGGGAGACCGATAATAGCAACGTCATGTATTTTCGGGTGCGTAATCAGGAAGTCCTCAATCTGCACCGGGTAAATATTTTCGCCGCCCATAATAACAACGTCCTTCTTGCGGTCAACGAGCCAGATAAAGCCTTCTTCGTCCTGCATTGCCATATCTCCCGTAAAAAGCCACCCGTCCCGTAAAGTTTCGTGCGTCGCTCCGGGATTGTGATAGTAGCACAGCATGACCCCCGGCCCTTTCACGCAGAGTTCGCCCGTTTCACCCTGCTTCACGAGTTCGCCGTTACTGTCCACTATTTTTGTTTCCCACCCGTAGCCGGGAACACCGATAGCTCCGACCTTGTGAATGTTCTCAAGTCCCAAGTGTACACACCCCGGCCCTGTTGATTCAGAAAGTCCGTAGTTCGTGTCGTACTTGTGATTCGGGAAGTATTCGAGCCAGTGCCTTATGAGTGATGGCGGAACTGGCTGTGCTCCGATGTGCATTAACCGCCACTGTGAGAGGTGCCTGCCTTCAAGTTTCAGGTCGCCGCGGTCGAGTGCCGTCAATATGTCCTGACACCACGGAACTAACAGCCATACGATCGTGCAGTGCTCCCACGACACAACGTCAAGTATTGCCTTCGGGGACGTGCCCTTCAGGATTACCGCCCTGCTCCCCGTGTAGAGTGAGCCGAACCAGTGCATTTTTGCGCCCGTGTGATAAAGCGGTGGTATGCACAAGAATACGTCTTCATGTGTCGTTTCGTGATGTACAGCCTCCATTCGTGCCGCCTGCATCAACGCCGTGTGATTATGCAGAATTGCCTTCGGGAAACCCGTAGTCCCCGACGAAAAATATATTGCGGCCTCGTCTTTGTCCTCTATGAGTATCTTGGGTGCCACTGAATGACAGTTATTCACAGCCTCATTGTAACTTTCAGCAAATGACGGACAGTTATCACCGACAAAGAATAACAAACATTTTTCACCGAGAGCGAGAACGGTATTTTCGACACGACCGATAAATTCAGGGCCGAAAAATAATATATCGACATCAGCAAGTTTCACGCAGTATTCTATTTCTTCTGATGAGTAGCGGAAGTTCAGCGGCACGGCTATAGCTCCCGTCTTAAGAATACCAAAATATATCGGCAGCCATTCAAGGCAGTTCATGAGGAGGATTGCTACTTTCTGTCCCTTCTTGATGCCCCGCGATAATAACATGTTCGCGACCCTGTTGGCTTTCTCGTCGAACACTGACCACGTAATTTCGCGCCTGTACGGTTTCGATGAGGTCGGCTGTATCAGTGCGTATTCTTTCCATGTTATGCGCAGTGGTTCATTGATTTCCGGGTTGATTTCGACTAGTGCGGTTTCATTGCCATAAAGTTTTGCGTTGCGTTCAAGTAAATCTGTGATGGGCAAAAAAATTCACTTCCTTCTTAAAATTACGGTGCAAAATAACCCAAACCGTTACTAATGTCAAGAAATCAATCATGCGTCAATTCCTCCAGTGCCCTCAATGCGTCCGTGTCCTGTAGTCTGTAGTTCTGCCGCGCGTAATTCACCGCCTTATAGCCCAAGTTATTGATGACGTTCACATCAGCCCCGCCGCCGATAAGAGCATCAACAACATCATCGGAATTATACGAGGCCGCATAGATTAGTGCAGTGTTCGCGTGAATGTCCTGAGCGTCCGGGTCAGCCCCCGCCTTGATGAGTGCGTCGACAGCATCAGCAGTATTGCTCCTTGCCGCAAAAATCAGTGCAGTAGCTCCCGTGCTGTTCCTGGTGTCCGGGTTAACGCCAGCTTCAAGTGCCGAGCTGATGTCTTCTGCACTCCCTGACCTGCACAGCCGCAAAAAGCCCCGCTGTAATTCCGGCAGCATCATCTTCTTCATTGCCTCCGTCCCCCTGAAACTTGCCATAGATTTTGCTGTGTCATATGCAGTTACGCCGCGTTTGTTCGGAATGTCCCATAGTGCTCCTGCCGCGAGAATTTCGTTCATGACTTGCGGATGATTGTTTGCCGCCGATATGTGAAGCGCGGTGTTCCCGACAGAATTTTTTGCGTCGATGTCCGGCTTGCGTCCGAGAATGAATTTCACCACGTCTATATTTCCGTGTTCTGCCGCCATCATGAGTGGAGTGCTCTTGTTCGTAGTCCGTGCGTTGATGTCTGCTCCCTCGTCAAGAATACTTCTCACGTCCTCAACGCTTCCATTACGGCAAGTTTTCAGTAACCTGGCATTGAGTGTCTTTATGGGAGTTTTTGGTTTCGTCTCTTCAGGTATCTCACAGTGAAGCAGCGTCAATAATTCTTTGTCCCTGCGTAATTTCTTGTTGCGTAAGGCGTAATATCCCGCTGTCCTCTTTCCGCTGTTTTGAGCGTCAACATCAGCCCCGCCCTCTATGAACTCACTGACGATTTCTGCTCCGTTGTACATTGCCGCAAATATCAGTCCCGTATTCCCCTTGTAGTTTTTCGCGTCGACTTTTGCGCCTCCGTCAATCAGTGCCGTAACTACTCCGGGTTTTTCGTTGTAGGTTGCCGCAAGCATGAGGGGAGTCATTCCCTTTTTGTTGCGAGAATTTGCGTTTGCTCCCTTTTCGAGTTCAGCGCGTACATCATCGGCTTCTGCTGTCTTGCAGAACTCAAGAAAATACACGTCCGGCATTGCTTCACTTCTCGGAGTGTCCTCGTTAGTTTCGTGCTTCTGTTCGTCCTCAATATCTTTCACTGACAGCAGCATATACGGGTAGTGTTCCGGGTCAAGCCATTTCACGCGGGCTTTCACCTCGTACTTTATGCCCTTCCTGCGGTTGTATATTCTCCGGCCAAGTTCCGAGTCGGGTATTCTTGCCTCCAGTCCGTCCCGCAACGACACAACAGCACCGAGTGATTTCGTGAGCCTCTTGATTTCAGCGTTGAGTTCCTGCCCTTCTGAATATCTCTCGTAGTGCCTCGACATTACCGCCCAAGGATCCGAATTTATCCCCGTCATGCACAGCGTAATTTTTTCGTCATCGACAGCAGCAACCCGGAACATTCTCTTTTCGCCCAAGCTGTATTGTGCGTCAGTAGGTATCTCGTCGACAACCCCGGAGAGCCGTCCGATGTTCACGAAAATTTTTCCGTCGTCGGCACGTGCAATTCTCCCGCGCAAAACATCATCACTCTTCACCGTCAGCATGAATAACTTTTCGCACAGTTCGAGAGCGTCATCAATGAGTATTCTTGCCTCGTTCAAGACTCCGTAGCGGCCATGTATAGCATTGTTGCGCGTCATTCGTAACTTGTGAAGGGTACTGCTTGCCTGTTTGGTGATTATGCCCCTGTTCGTGAGCATTCTGATTCTGTCTATCTGGTCTTTGTCGTGCTGTATGTTCTCGTTGGTGAGTAAGATGTTCGCGATATTTTCGCCGATGTCGCCCAGGCATATGAGGCTGTAGCGAGTGTTCGAGTAGAGATTTTCTTCTGCTTCACGTCCGCATTCAGAGAGTGCCGCAAGAGGAGGTACAGCTTCTGACGACGGGAAAAGGTCAGCGAGGAACTCAAACCTGCTTTCACCGTAACGGGACATGAGCCATTCGCACAATTCGTGAGCCGTAACGAGCAGTCTCTCACATGCCATTTGGGAATCGTAGCCGTCTTCAGCGTCGTGTTTGGTATCTGTGAGGGCGGTGATTTTTCGCTGTATGCCGTCGTCGATAACTCCGAGCTGTGATAATTCGCCGGGTGTTATGTTGTTGCGCCGGGACAATATGTCCGTAACATGTTCGGCAATTCTCCCAAGATTAAGAAGGCATATATTGTTGTCGGAGTTCAGGCACTCTTCTGCCTTCTTCCCATATTCCGCAAGTTTAGGGAACGTATTTTCAAGAAATTCAAACCTGCCTTGCATTGATTATTCTCCTGTAGATTTTGTACTGATTGTTAATTGTAATATATCGGTGAACTTTTGACATGAAAGATTATGTTGCATTGTTAAGTTTATCGCATTAATGAGAGTTTCAAATATAAAGTATAATGCTAAAATTCACAGCAATTTCAAAGGGGGATAAAAAGTTAATGAAGCAACTGATGCAGGGTAACACTGCCGCCGCAAGAGGACTATATGAGGCTGGCTGTTGTGTTGCGTCAAGTTATCCTGGAACGCCCAGCACAGAGATCACAGAAGAAGCAGCAAAGTATGACGCTATATATTGCGAGTGGGCACCGAACGAGAAAGTAGCAATGGAGACAGCATTCGGTGCAAGCCTCGCGGGTAAAAGAAGTTTCTGCGGAATGAAGCATGTCGGCTTGAACGTCGCGGCGGATCCGTTATTCACAGTGTCATATACGGGGATTAATGCGGGAATGGTAATCTGTGTTGCCGATGACCCGGCAATGCACTCATCACAAAACGAACAGGACTCCCGCCACTATGCACGAGCCGCAAAACTTCCCATGCTAGAACCGTCAGACTCGCAGGAAGCATTGACCTTCTTCAAGAGAGCGTACGATATTTCTGAAGAGTACGATACGCCCGTAATCGTGAAGATGTGCACACGTATAGCGCACTCTCAATCACTCGTTGAGACGGGAGAACGTCATGAAGCTCCCGCGCACCCGTACGAGAAGAACATTGCGAAATACGTCATGATGCCGGGAAACGCTATGAAGCGTCATCCTATTGTCGAGGAACGCACACGAAAACTTCAGGAGTTCGCAGAGCATACAGACATAAACAGGACAGACACCGGCCAAGATAACGCAATCGGAATAATCACATCATCGACGTGTTACCAGTATGTGAAGGAAGCGTGCGGGGACAAATTCCCTGTGCTGAAACTCGGAATGATATGGCCTCTACCCGACGAGAAACTGAAAACTTTTGCAGGAAGTGTGAAGCGTCTTGTAGTTGTTGAGGAGTTAGACGGTTTCATTGAGGAACACTGCCGGGCACTTGGCCTCATGTGCGAGGGGAAATCATTATTCGGTTATCTAGGTGAATTGAGCCAGAACATTGTCGCCGGAAAACTCAACATCACGACAACGCCGGGCGTGAAACTCGACGAGAAAATTCCTCCACGACCTCCCGTAATGTGTGCGGGCTGTCCTCATCGGGGGCTGTTCTACACTCTCAACCGCGCAAAGTGTACCGTCTTGGGTGATATAGGCTGCTACACTCTCGGGGCTGTAGCTCCTCTGTCGGCTATGGAGATGACGCTCTGCATGGGTGCTTCTGTGAGTGCCCTTCACGGCTTCAACAAGGCGGGCGGGGAAAATGCCGTTGCGGTAATCGGCGACTCTACGTTCATGCATTCAGGTATGACTGGACTCGCGAATATCGCGTACAACCAAAGCAAGTCCGTAGTAATTATCCTCGACAACTCGATAACGGGCATGACGGGACATCAGCAGAATCCGACAACAGGAAAGAACATCAAGGGCGACCCTGCAGGGAAAATTGACCTTGAGAGCTTATGTCGTGCAATGGGTTTCAGGAGGGTAAGAGTGGTTGACCCGTACAACCTCAAAGAATGCGCCGACGCTGTGAGTGAGGAACTCGAAGCAGAAGAGTCTTCCGTGATAATTTCGCGCCGTCCGTGTGCGTTGTTGAAGTACGTGAAGCACAATAAGCCCCTTCATGTCGACCCGGCCAAGTGCAGAGCGTGCAGTTCATGTATGCGCATAGGGTGTCCGGCCCTCGCAATGAAGAACGGAAAAGCTCACGTCGATGATACGTTATGCGTCGGGTGCGGAGTGTGTGAACAGTTGTGCAAGTTCGATGCGTTCGAGGAGGGGAGAAAGTAACTATGCCGGAAAATATGAATAACAATGAGTACATTCGCAAGGATGTATTTGATGCGCGTATGGATCGCATGGAAATTCTGCTTGAAAAAACCGTGATAGAAATCAAATCATATGTTGATAACGCTATCAGTGAAATAAAAGCGGAGAATGCAAAGTTTCATGATGAGGTACGTGCGGAGAATGCAAAGTTACGTGATGAGATACGTATTGAGATTGCTGGAATAAAGACAGAAATAGGTGAATTGCGCACAGAAATCGGCGAAGTCAGAAATGATGTCAGGCTTCTTAGTGCCCGCGTTGATTCGCTCGAAAACGTATTTTACTGGGGGCTTGGCGGTTTCGGAATAATTCTTGCTTCTGCTGTGATAGTTCCCGCAATCTTGGGTTTCCTGAAAAAATTATTTCAGCCTTCAGTAACTATTGAGGACGTTGAACGCATTGTGAATGCCGCAATTTCCCAACATATGAGAGGAGGTAAAGCAGAATGACTACGAAAAATATTATGATTGTCGGTGTCGGCGGACAAGGAAGCGTATTAGCCAGCAAGCTGCTCGGTCATCTTCTCACAGCACAAGGCTACGACGTGAAAGTCTCTGAAGTTCACGGAATGAGCCAGCGCGGAGGTAGTGTCGTTACGTATGTCCGTTACGGCGAAAAAGTATACTCTCCTGTTATCGACAAGGGACAGGCGGACTTTATTGTGTCGTTCGAGCTTCTTGAGGCCGCGCGAAACCTCGAATACCTCAAGCAGTCCGGGCAGATAGTAACATCAACACAGCAGATAGATCCCATGCCCGTAATCACCGGCGCGATGTCGTACCCCGAAAACCTGCTCGCGAAAATGCAGACTCTAGGCGTGAAGGTTGACGCTCTCGACTGTGTGAAACTTGCGGAAGAAGCCGGAAGCGTGAAAGCCGTAAATCTCGTACTGCTTGGCCGTCTGTCGCACTATTTCGATGACATTACCCCCGGCGCATGGCATGAAGCAATAACTTCTTGTGTTCCGGGTAAATTCATAGAACTCAACATGAAAGCCTTTGCACTAGGAAGAGAAGCATAGAGATAGATATATATTTTTGCAGTAAAGAAGGTATTATTTTTTATGAGTAATTATTATCAGCCGGAAATTGAAACAATGCCGCACGAAAAGATACGCGAACTTCAGAACGAAAAATTCTTGAAGCAGGTTCGCCACGCATGGGATGATGTCCCCTATTACCGCGCAAAAATGCAGGAAAAAGGACTCACTCCCGACGACATAAAGTCAATGGATGACCTTCACAAGCTCCCGTTCCTGACAAAGGCCGACCTCCGAAACGCTTACCCTTACGGCCTCATGGGTCGTCCCCTCAAAGACTGCGTGCGTATACAGTCAACATCAGGCACTACGGGACAAAGAGTTGTAGCGTTCTACACACAGCATGACATTCACATTTGGGAGACAATGTGCGCTCGTGCTATAGCTGCGGCGGGCGGGACAAAGGATTCTGTTGTGCAGGTGTCTTACGGTTACGGACTTTTCACGGGCGGTCCCGGCTTGAACGGCGGAAGTCATCTTCTCGGCTCACTCACTATACCGACATCATCAGGCAACACCGACAGGCAGATAATGTTCATTAAGGACTTGTCAGCTACGATATTATGCTGTACACCAAGTTACGCGGCATTTATCGGTGAGCGCATGAAGGAAATGGGCATGACCCCCGACGACATTCCACTGAAGGCAGGAATTTTCGGTGCTGAAGCGTGGAGTGAAAGCATGAGGCGCGACATTGAAGCCACGATGGGCATAAAGGCATACGACATTTACGGACTCACTGAACTTTGCGGGCCGGGTGTTTCGTTCGAGTGTGAAGACCAGCACGGAATGCACATCAATGAGGACTACTTTATCGCCGAAATCATCAACCCTGAAACAGGAGAAATACTGCCTGAAGGGAGCACGGGAGAACTTGTATTTACGACGCTGGACAAGGAAGCATTCCCGCTGATAAGATACAGGACGCGCGACATCACGAGCCTCACTCACGAGAAGTGCCCTTGCGGAAGAACTCACGTACGAATGACGCGCCTGAAGGGACGCACTGACGACATGCTGATAATTCGCGGCGTTAATGTATTCCCGTCGCAGATTGAGACGGTGCTCATCAACCAGGGATACCCGGCGAACTACCAGATTATTGTTGACCGCGTGAACAACACAGACACTCTTGATGTACGCGTAGAGATGACACCCGAAATGTTCACGGACAATCTCGGCGTTGTGAATCAGAGGCAGGCGAAACTCGTTGATGGTCTGCGCTCCATGCTCGGACTTACGGCGAAAGTTACGCTTGTTGCGCCGAAAACGATAACGCGCTCTGAAGGGAAAGCCGTAAGAGTTATAGACAACCGCAAAATTTAGGCAGAATTTAGGGAGGAGGATTAGTGGTTATGAGCGTGAAACAAATTTCTGTATTTCTTGAGAACAGACCCGGTGCACTTCATGACATGACAAAGGCACTTGCTGACGGAAATATTGACATGCGGGGATTGTCCCTTGCTGAAACGAGCGATTTCGGCATAGTAAGACTCATCGTTGATGATGTTTTCGGCACAGCAGAAGTCCTGAAAGATGCCGGCTTTGTGTCGAGCCTCACTGATGTTACAGCGGTGGAAGTTCCGAATGTCCCCGGCGGCTTGAACAGGGTGCTTGAAGTTCTCGATGCGGCAGGGATTAACATTGAGTACATGTACGCTATTCTCGGCAACAAGAAGTCAGAGAGTGCGTATATGATTTTCCGTGTCGACGATAACGCAAAGGCTGCTTCTGCTCTTGTGAGTGCGGGAGTGAAGATAATGGGACAGGAGGAACTTTCTGCTCTGTAGAGCATAAAGACAAAATCGGGGGCTGTCGTTGATTGCGGCGGCCTCTTCATTATGAGGACAAATAACAGTGAACGTAAAGCAAATTTCTATCTTTATCGAGAACAGGCCGGGGAGCCTCTATGAAGTTGTCGAGACTTTGGCCGAAAATGACATACACATACGGGCATTTACAGTTATGGAGAGCGGGAACATTACAACATTGCGGCTCATAATAGATAATGTTCTATGGGCTTCCTCAATACTGAAAAATTCCGGGTATAATGCTGCTTTCAGTGAAGTCCTCGTGATCAACATTGCGAACGTAGCAGGAGGATTGAGCCGTGTACTTGAAGCTATGAATGATGCGGGTATCAACATCGAACACATATACTCAATGACGGACAAAAATATTTCAGGGGTATTAGTTTTTGAGGTGGACGACGTAAAGAAGGCATCAGGTGTTCTCAAGGACAACGGCATAAAGGTCATCACGCAGGAAGAACTATATGTGCTGTAAAAAATAATATACGATATGGACAGATAACAATGAACGTAAAACAAATTTCTGTATTCCTCGACAACAAGCCCGGCTGTGTTGCCGAAATGATAAATGTGCTTGACGAACACGATACATACATCAGGGCATTGACAGTTGTTGACACCAGCGAGTTCAGCATGGTACGCCTGATTGTCGACAATGCGCTATGGACGGTGAACATTCTGAAGGAGGCGGGCTTCAAGGCGTACTTCACGGACGTTCTTGCGACGGAGATCCCGAACACGCCGAGAGCATTCGGATATATACTTGATGTTCTGAAAAATGCCGGAGTGAATATCGAATACATGTATGCGATTATGGGCAGCAAGTCAGTAAGTAACGTGTGCATGATATGGAAGGTGAACAGCAACGAGGCGGCAATTGATGCTCTGAACAAGGCGGGCATAAGAATTTTGGGTCAGGGTGATATTCCGAACTTGTAGCGTGGGAAAAAATGAGGCTGTCATCTCATGAAGGGACGACAGCTTTTTGTGTCAGTGTTCGTACATGTCTTCAGTCAAGCGCACAAATTCCACTGTCCCGGAACTCCCCGCGTAATATCTTGGTAGTCGTTCTTCATCATTCTCTCTGAGAAAAGGACGGATTAATTTCCTGTCATCGTTAGCGTTGAAAGAATATGCCATATTTGCGAGACCTCCCTGCCCGGCTATTTGTACGTTGCACAGACTGCAGAGATAAATATCTTCATAGACCTCGCTGGTTTTGTCCGCAAGAATGTATCTGCATTTCACGTAAGGCACGACATCACTTGCAACGAAATCATAACCGTTCGAGAAAATATACACGACTGAATTTTCGTCAACGGCCATATTCAGAACATGTTCATAATATTTCGAGGTTAATACTTTTCCGCCGTGAGCAAATTTTTTCACTGCCATATCACCGCGCCGGACATGAAGACCGATAACCTTCAAGCCGCTCTGTTTATCCCGGATGATAGACTGCTCTATTTTCCGTGCTTCAGTGCCGAGAATGTCATGAAGTTTCTCCCAGTGAAGATATTTCGCGAGTTCCCGAAATTCTTTTTCTGTAGCGATTATGTCATCGAGGTCATACCAGTAATTATATAGCGGGGCTTTGAGTTCCTCGTAATGACCGTGATATTTTTTCGCGGTGTTGTGAATATTCGTGCTGTATAGCCGTCGGTATCTCTGCAGTTCGTCGTGTGATGCTACCTCAAAATCAACATCGGG
Organism: uncultured Synergistales bacterium; assembly: GCA_905233335.1. Lineage (GTDB taxonomy): Bacteria > Synergistota > Synergistia > Synergistales > Aminobacteriaceae > JAFUXM01. The sequence goes on along the minus strand of CAJOED010000008.1, from coordinate 5,847 downwards.
AAAACATTTCAGCAGCAAAAAATCTCTGTGTTCCGTGTGCAGACAGTCTACGGGGTTATTGTCGTACCAGCTTATGTCGTATTTCACATTGAAGCCCCTGACAGCAAACCACCGGCCTTTGAGGTACCTGAAAATCTGACTGCAGAAGCCGCCGTCTATCCACATGATTATGATGGGATCCTTCTCGAATGGCCTCATCAATATGCCGAGTGTACGCTTCACAAGGCGTTTTGTTTTTCTTAGAATGGAAGATAGAAATGCTCGTAAAGAATTTTTTAACGGACTAGAAGTATAATAATTCCCCTGATACCTGATACCATTATGGAGGCGATTCATAATTTGTCAAGCTCCTTTCACAGTATTTTTTCTGCAATTATACAACAAGGGACAAAAAAATGAGGCTGTCGGTCTGTGATTTCCGGCAACCTCTTTATGTGTGCTCTATGTTATGCGGCTCTCTCGCTGCACTTCTCCTCAAGAACGATATTGTATCACGTATTAGCTGTAAGTTCTCGTCAGGGATCCTCTTAGCGGCAATCTCACTTGTCATCCTCTCAACAGCCCGCGAGAAAATTTCGTGGAAGTTCATTCTGTCGTATGGCTGTAATGTCATTCCGTCCGTCGCACAGTTCAGCGTGAAAACAGCTTCCCATTTGTCCGCAATCATGAAGTGCATCAACGCTTTCATCTCGAAATACGCCGCGTCAGAAATATTCACATGATTTACATGAACTCTGTGATATTTATCATCAACTCTCACTATTATTCTTGGGTCTTCTATCGTTGATGTCATATCCTCATATATTCCCATTGTCCAGCCTGCAGAGTTCGTAAAACTGTCAATTTCGCATCCTTTGTCGTTTTCTGATGTGATTACTTCTGATGACGTATAAATATCCATATTCAAATACACCTCGTAGCTCGTATTCATTATCTCGTAAATTTCTGTGTTCATTTCTCTATCCCTCCTGCTGTAATTATCGGAAGCAGGAAACACTATCATTAGCTAACGAGCGCGTATTATATCACAAGAATTTTTCGGGCGTTCCCAAAGAGGATTAATTTCTTCTCGTCATCATTCAGCGGCAGAGACGCAAACTCCTTCACACATTCCGACTGTGATGCCCAAGGCGAGTCCGTCCCGAAAAGCACGTGTTCAGCCCCGAACGCATGAATCATCTTCACGAACTCTTCACCGTCAAGCAGACCCTCCGCAACATTCCCCGACGAAAACGCTGTGTCGACGTACAAGCCCTCACGCCCCGCGAAAAGTTCACGAGCCTCACGCCAGCACTTCCACCCGCCCATGTGCGCAAGAATGACCCGGAAATTTCCCGCCTCACTCATAGCACGCAAAATTCTCACGGGGAGAGCCGCGTCATTTCCCGGAAAGCCGATGTCGTAGCCCGCGTGTATCATCACATACAGGCCAAGTTCACCAGCACACGCAAGAATTTTCACGTAGCGTTCGTCGTCGATGTTCACGCCCTGATAGACCGGGTGAATCTTCACGCCCCGAATGCCAGCACGAGCCAGCCTCGACAATTCGCCTTCCACGCCGCAAAAGTCCGGGTGCACTGCTCCGAACGAAAATATTTTGTCCGTCCCGTTAAGAGCTATTGCGTTGTCGTTGATGCGCGTAACCTGTTCGGGTTTCGTTGCTACGGGCTGTAAGACTGCGTACGATATGCGAGCTTCTCCCATTGAGTGAAGAAGCCCGGAAAGTGTGCCGTCTGTATAGGGAGATGTGCGGCTTTTGGCTGAAAGTGTCTCTAGAGCACGAGCCGCAATTTTCTCCGGGAATGTGTGAACGTGGAAATCTATCACCATCATAGCAGAGCTTGTGTCCGACATTCGCTCATGAGCAGAAACCGCAATTTCCCCCGTGAATATCACGCTCAATCAATATCACCGAGTGCCTTGGACTGCCTCACTGTTACTGTCCTTGTGTAGCACGAGAACGCATCATCAAGAAATTTCTTGTCGGGTTTCGGGGTAATCATGCTCACGACGGGCACAATCACAAAACCAGCAAGCATACAGAACGCACCCGCATTAATCGGTGAACGCAAAAGTTCAGGGAATTCCGGCCGCACAAAGATATTCGCTATCATGACGACGCTCGAAAACAGAAAATTCACCCAGCACGATAATTTAGTTACTCCACGCCAGTAAAGACTGTACATGAACGGCGCAAGAAACGCTCCAGCAAGTGCTCCCCATGACACTCCCATTAACTGTGCTATGAATGTTACGTTTGACTTGTACTGTATCAGCGCAAGAATGACAGATATTATTATGAAGACTACTATCAATATTCTCATCGTCGATAGCTGTTTCTTTTCGTTCATGTTCTTTATGACGTGGCCTTTCAGGAGGTCAAGCGTGAGTGTAGAACTTGAAGCAAGTACCAGTGATGATAGAGTCGACATTGAAGCCGACAGAACGAGAATTACTACAACTCCTAGAAGTATATCAGGCAAATTCGAGAGCATTACGGGAATAACAGAGTCGTAACCTTCAGCAGGAACACCAAGCCCGGCCGGGTCAAGCTGTGCCGTGAACAACCTGCCGAAACCGCCCAGGAAGTAACACCCGCCCGCAACTACCAGCGCAAACAGTGTAGATATTACTGTGCCTTTCGTGATGTCGCTCTCGTTCTTGATTGCGTAGAACTTCTGCACCATTTGAGGAAGTCCCCATGTGCCCAAGCTCGTGAGGATTACGACTCCCAAGAGATTCACCGGGTCGGGGCCGAAAAATGACGCGAATATTCCGGGGGATTTCGCGAGGGGTGTCAGTGCGTGTGGGTCGGAGATTTCCGCTATGCCCGCAAGTGATGCCGACAGTCCGCCCTTGCTCGACAGAACAGCAACGATTACCGCAACAATTCCCGCAAGCATTATTATTCCCTGTATGAAGTCATTGATTGCCGTAGCCATATAGCCGCCCGCAACTACATATATCCCCGTCAAGACCGCCATGAACACAACGCACACAGAGTAATCCACGCTGAAGGCCATACCGAATAAGCGACTCAGTCCGTTATAGAGTGAAGCTGTATAGGGTATCAGGAATATGAAGCATATCAACGACGCGGCAATCTTCAGAGCATCACTGTTGAAGCGTTTTCCGAAAAAGTCCGGCATTGTTGCGCTCGATAAGTACTGGCTCATTATTCGTGTACGCCGACCGAGAACTGCCCATGCCATTAATGACCCGATGAACGCATTGCCGAGTCCAGCCCATGTTGCCGCAATTCCGTAACGCCACCCGAACTGCCCCGCATATCCCACGAACACGACAGCAGAGAAGTAGCTTGTGCCGTACGCAAACGCCGTGAGCCAGGGACCAACAGACCGTCCGCCGAGAACGAAACCGCTAACGTCCGTTGAATGTCTGCGGCAGTATAACCCGATACCAATCATCAAACCGAAAAATAGAACTACAAGCAAAATTTTTATGAGCATACTTTTATCTCACTTCCGAAAAAATAAATGTCATGAAGATTAATGCGCAACCGTCATAAAATCAACTCTCATAAATGACTTGACGCGCGGGAAAAAAAAATATATTCTTACCTTATCCCAAATAAATTACACATCAGGAGGTATTATCACAATGAAAAAGGGGTCATGTTTCTTTGCGCTTCTTTTTGTTCTGCTCGTTACGGCTTCAGCATGGGCATATACGCCCGGAGTCTACACCGCAACAGCAAAAGGCAACAATGCGGACGTTCCCGTAAAAGTTCAGGTAACATTCGACGCGGAGAAGATTACTGCTGTAGAGGTCGTACAGCACGACGAGACTCCCGGACTCGGCGATAAGGCATTCGAGAAAATTATCCCGGACATTATCGCGAAACAGACGGCTGATGTTGACGGCTTCACAGGCGCAACGTACTCATCGAACGCAATACGTGAGGCAGTGAAGGACTGCATAGCTCAGGCATCAGGCACAAAACCAGCAGAAGATGTTACGACGTTCAAGCCCGGAACATACACAGCAACAGTTACTGGGCACAACGGGCCTTTGACGGTAACGATGACATTCACGGAAGACAAAATCACCTCCCTCGAAACACAGAACGTAGAATCCCCCGGCATCGGAATATCAGCGATTGAGATACTCACCGGCGAAATACTGAACAACCAGTCTCTTGCGTGCGACTCCATAAGCGGCGCAACTGTTACGAGCGGTGCATTCCTTTCTGCTGTGCGTGATTGCGTCAAACAGTCCGGCATAACGTTATCAGTTCTTGAGGCAAGAGAGATAGCTTACCCGAAAAAGTCAGACACTCCCATAGAGATGACAGCAGATGTTATTATAGTTGGTGCTGGCGGAGCGGGATTTGCGGCGGCAACAGAAGCCCTCGAAAACGGCGCAACAGTAATAATCCTCGAAAAGAACGAAATGATCGGCGGTAATACAGCCCGTGCAGGAGGAACTCTCAATGCTCCCGACCCGGAAAGACAGAGCAAAATCGGCGTTGAGGACAGCGTAGAAAAATTCTTCATGAACACTCTTGAAGCAGGAGACTACAAAGCAGACCCGGCACTTGTTGCTGTTCTTGCGAGTAACGCTCTCGACGCGCGGCACTGGCTCGAAAAGCACGGCACACAGTGGACAGAAATGGTGTACCAGACAATCGGCGGTTTGTGGCCAAGAAGCCTGGACGAGAAAGACAAGATTGCGTTCAATGGATTCGTAGCACCCCTCGCTAAGGCTGTAGCTGAACTCGGCGGAAAAGTCATACTGAACTGCAAGGCCGAAAAGCTCATCAAGAATGACAGCGGGAAAGTAGTCGGCGTTGAGGCATTCGACACAAAGAACGGACAGCAGTATATATTCAGCGCGAACAATGCAGTAATTCTCGCTACAGGAGGTTACGCGGCAAGTGCTGCACTCGTCAAGAAGTACAACGGCTTGAGCGGGCTTCCGACCTCGAACGCTCCGACATCAACGGGCGACGGCATCACTATGGGAGTTGCGGCAGGTGCTGACACATACGGGCTTGAGTACGTACAGATTCACCCGCACGGAAACCCGATGACGGGAGGACTACAGAGTCATTTTGCGGGAGTCATCAAGAACTCTATTTACGTCAACAAAGAGGGAAAACGTTTTGTCGAGGAAAGCGGACGGCGTGATGTCATCTCAAACGCAACGATAGCGCAGACGGGGCAGATAATGTTCTCGATATTCGACAGTGAAGGCGGCTTCTATGCGGGAGTGAAAGTTCTTCCTGAAGTCGAACTCAACAACCTGAAATCAAAACGCTATCTGTATCAGGCGGACACTCTTGAGGACCTCGCGAAACAGGCAGGTATTGACCCCGACGGACTGAAAGCCACTGTAGCACGCTATAATGAACTTGTTGCGGCGGGAAAAGATACGGACTTCAACAAAGACGAGGTCGAATTGCCCATCAGCAAAGCTCCGTTCTACTGTGTGCCGTTATCACCGACACTGCATCACACTATGGGCGGACTCCGCATCAACACAAGCGCGCAGGTCATCAACACGGACGGACAGCCTATACCGGGACTTTATGCGGCTGGAGAAGTTACCGGCGGTCTTCACGGGAGCAACAGAGTCGGCGGGAATGCACTCACTGACGGCGTAGTTTTCGGTAGGATTGCGGGAAGGAACGCGGCGAATAACAAGTAAGAGATTTTCTCTCTGCACCTCGCTTTTAACGGGCGGGGTGTTTTTTTTGTGCGGGGAAACAGTGAAAGTGTAAAGATAAAAAAAATTTGGCTCCACCACCAGGACTCGAACCTGGAACCTAATGATTAACAGTCATCCGCGCTGCCGATTGCGCTATGGTGGAACACAACGGGAAAG
>CAJOED010000007.1:4317-21454 GCA_905233335.1 uncultured Synergistales bacterium | reverse complement strand
AAGTGTATAGCGATTTTTCCTGCCTGTTTAATCTTTGCAGCAAGAGGAAAACCGTAAGCACCGCACCCGATAATAGCAACATCAAAATCTTTCTTCATTGCCTCGTCGTACATATAATCAAGTGCCTCGAACCAGTTACTGAATCTCTCGTCCTTGTTGTAGCACATTGTCTGCACTGCCTTCTGCATGATGAGCGTGAACTCCGGGAGCAGTCCGGGATTGTCGGGGAATAACAGCTCGCGTTTCTTGTACTGCGCAGGGATCGTCTTGTCGAACGGGTGAATTACGAGAACTTTTTTCCCTGCAAGTGCTTTTGTCCACGGGGATTTTGCGAAAAACGGTTCAGCCCCGATGAGATTGCAGAACTCCATAGACGGACTGCCGTAAGTTACAGCTTCATATTCACCCATTGCGGACTCTCGTATAGTCATCAAGTCAACGTCCCGCGTAGTATCTTTCATTATTTGCGCGAACTTTATCATTTCTTTCTTGTCGATGGGAAAAAACCCCGTGCTATGACAGAAATATTTTATGAACGTTCCGACGGGATTAATGAAACCTTTTCCGTCATCGCGAGCCTTGTACATTGCTTCAAGTTCGACAGTCCCGAAACGCGCCGCCATGAAGGGTTTTCCTGCTGTGAGTGCGTCCGCTATGAACTTGTTGCCTTCTTCAGTGTCCATTATCTTTTTGCCGTTGAAGTGAGTGATTATTTTTCTGCCGTGTCTGCGTGCCCGTGCGTCGAGCTGATAACGTATTGACTCGTAGATATATGCTTTCATTTTTCGGAAACTGCACCAGCCGAGAAAGAACGAGCCTATTACGCAAAGCATGTTTCGTAATTCACGCGAATAATATTTTACCCTCTTCATGAACATCACCAACTACCTCCTGTTACTGCAAATTTCCGACAGAACACACGCTCCGCATTCCGGCCTCTGTGAATGACACACTGCCCGCCCGTGAGCAATCATATTCACGTGCCCGCCCAAGCACCGCGAGTACGGTACGACTTCCTCGAACACCCGCGAAATGTCTTCAGGGGAAAACTTTTCCGGGACAATGCCGACTCTCCGGGCAATTCTGCTCACGTGGGTGTCAACAGGGAACGCCGCACGCTTGAAGTCGAACAGCAGAACGCAAGCTACAGTTTTTGCTCCGACACCGGGCAGAGCGCGCAAGTATTCCCGCATGTATGACGGGTCATGTTCCGCAAGCTGTTTCAGTGAGTACCCGCCGAAATCATCATGAACTTTCTGCAGTATCGTAATAATTCGTTCTGACTTTGTGTGTGCGAGTCCTGCCGTGCGTATTGTGTGTTCGAGTTCCTGCGCTCCCTCGTTCACGACATCAGCCCATGAAGAATATCGCGCTTTGAGGCTCGCGAATGCCGAGTCCCTGTTTCTGTCGTTCGTGTTCTGTGATAACACAGTGAGTATAAGCCCGTCGAGCGGTTCAGAGTGGCCAAGTTCCGGGGGGCGGGCTTCATTGTGATAGAGCGTCTCTAGTCTGTCGAGCGTGAAAAATATTTTTCCGTTACTGTCCATTTTCGGGAGGAGCTGTCTTTTTCTTTCTGCCTTTACGGGTTGAACGCGCAAATTTTTTCTCTAACCTCATGCCGTCGCTAAGCATTTTTTTCAGGCGTGCTTTCACCATGCCGTGAACTGTACCGTCAGAGTATGAGCCGTCTTTGTGTTCACGACCTGCCGTTACTCCCGTCAAAATCTCTATGCCCTCATCGATATTACTCACTGCCCATATTGAGAACTTGCCGTCCCTTACAGCGTTAATCACTTCATTATTCAGCATAAGGTGCCGAGCGTTTGTCGTAGGGATCATTACTCCCTGTTCGCCCGTAAGGCCAGCTATCTTGCAGTACTCGTAGAAGCCTTCAATCTTCTCATTCACTCCTCCGATGGGCTGTACTGTCCCGAACTGGTCAACAGATCCCGTTACTGCTATTCCCTGTTTCAGCGGAAGCCCCGACAGTGCCGACAATAAGCAATACAGCTCCGTAGAACTTGCGCTGTCTCCCTCAATGCCCGAATAATTCTGCTCGAACGTTATGTGTGCGCTCAAAGCAAGCGGCATATCCTGCGCATATTTTCTCCCTAGATAGCTCGACAGTATCATCAAGCCTTTGTTGTGAATGGGGCCGGTCATTTTCACTTCACGTTCGATGTTCACGACTCCTTCCTGACCCATGAAAACATTTGCCGTAATTCTCGACGGGTGCCCGAAACGGTAATCATTGAGGTCAATCACGCTCAAGCCGTTAATCTGTCCGACAGCCTCGCCGGTGGTGTCGATGTGTATAACTCCGTCCCTGAAAGCACGCGCTAACTTGTCGCGGTACAGTCCCGACCTGTAATTCTTGTGCTCAATGGCTTTCACGACATCTTCACGGGTTACGATATTGCTTTTTGCCCACGCGTTTGACTCCGTCAATAGTTCCCGTAACTTTCCGACCTCCACCGACAACAAGTTCTGATCTTCTGCTTCACGGCCTGACCACTCGACAATTTCGGACAATGCAGAAGCGTCAAAGGGTTTCAGTTTTTCGCGGGCTATGACTTCTGCAATGTAGCGGGACATTCTGCGTTCGTTTCCTGCTGTGCGGGGCATGTCGTAGTCGAAACTTGCCTTTATCTTGAAGATCTTGCTGAACTCCGCGTCGTAATACTGTAACAGCTCATATATATAGGGAGTGCCGGTCATTATGATTTTCAGGTTCATTTTTATGGGAGCAGGTCTCAATGATGCAACCGGCAGTGCTCCGTACTGTTCGCCGAGATTCTCAATAGCCGCCTCGCCCGTCCGCAAAATTCGCTTTATGGCCTCCCAGCTCATGAAGTTCATCAGCACTTTTTCAGCGTCAATCACGAGGAAGCCGCCGTTAGCTTTGTGGAATGCGCCCGCGAGAATTTTTCGGAAGTCCGTATACAGATAGCCTTGATGACTCTCGTACTCCACGCGCCCGGATAAGTTGTAGTACGTCGGGTTAGTTTCCCATACGACGGGAGCACCTTTTGCGGGGTCATTGCTGACGAACAAATTTGCGTTGTAGCGTGTGAAGTCGACATCAGCATTCTCCTCACGTGCGGCAGTAACGAACGCCCCGAAATTTTCGATGACATCATCTGACATTTTCGCAAACCATGAGAGCAGTGCTTCATTGTCGGCGTATTTTTCGCGCAAGTCCTTCATGCACGGCTCAATAGCAGAACGGCAGATTTCAGCCTCTAACTTGTTGAGTTTCTCCTTGAGTGCCTTCTCCATGTCGCGGATCTCACGCATTCCGAGCAACGTACGCTGTGAGATGACTTCACTTATCGCCTGAAACTTTTTCTGCTTCTTGTCGTCGAGGGCTTCAAACTCATCGGGCTTCATTTCGCGGATAATCTCGTGGCCGTCCTCGTCCTTGTCCTTTATCAGCGGAACATTGATAAACCCCTGCGGTGTTCGTTTCAGCGAAAATTTCTCCTTTGCGGCTCGTGCTCTCAACTTGTCCATGATAGCTCCGGCCTTCTCCTGAAACTCTTTCACGTGCGAGGCTTTTGCGTCCTCATACTGGCTCTGCTCGAATGCTTTGCTGATTGTGTTTTTGAGGTCGGTCAGCAACTCTTCAAGCTCACTCACCAGCTTTTTGCCCTTTCCCGCCGGAACGTTCACAGAAAGAGGCTCACCGGGCTTCTCAAAGTTATAGAGATACAGCCAGTCATCAGGAGCAGGAAGACTCCCGGCCATACTCTGCAGGCGTTCAAGAATGTAGCTTGTTCGTCCGCTTCCGGGCTGACCCACGACAAAGATATTGTAGCCTCGTCCGCTCACTGTGAGTCCGAACTCCATAGCCTCAACTGCTCTCTGCTGTCCGATTAACGGTTCGGGCCTGCGGGATTTCGTTACGGTGATGTCGTCAGTCGTTGTGAGTTTCCAGCTGTCGACGGGCTTAACCTTCCGTAATTTGTCGGGGTCAAGTCTGTATTTCGTTTGTGTATGTGTATGTGAAATGTTAATTTTTTTCTGCACTAAATTTTTTCTCCTGTTTGTGATTTATTCGGAAAGACATTTATTCGCCGCAAGTGCCTCTATTACTGCTTCATCATCACCCTCTATGAGTATCCTGCTCATTTTCTCGTACTCCTCATAGCCGCCGAGCGAATCGAGAGCATCGACCATATATTCGCGTTCTTTCTCGTCAAAACGCCCCGACAGAAGCCCGAAAAGTATAACACCCCGTGAAAACCAGTTGTAGAAATCATCAGACACCGAAACAGTATCATAATACATCAGGGCAAAATCAAAGTCATTATGCGCTTCAGGCTCTGCATCATCGTCCGGCTCCTCAAAGTATCCCAGCATGTAGAACGGCACATCAGGAGCCAGCATCAACGCGTCCCAAAACATTCCGGCACATACACGACGGCCATTTTCGGGAGCAATCATGTACGCCGCAATCAGCCTCGCATACGCCCAAGCAAGTGAACGCTCATCATCACGCAAAGTTTCCGCAAGAATCTTCTGCCATTCACGACGCTCAAGCAATATACGGTAATACAGGGACTTCATAGCTCCCTCGTCTTCAGTGTCCTCATCCGACGCAAGAGCCTTCTCGCAGAACTCGAACGCCTCATCAAGTTTACTCATTGCGAAAAATGTATACGCAAGCCGCTGGTTTATCACGGTGAACAATAAATCTTTGTCGTCAGGATTGAAACTCTCCGGGCTGTTCAAAGAGTTGAGAGCTTTGAACAATAACTGCGCGCGTGCTTCAGGGGCTTCTGTGTTGTCGGCCTTCATGATGAGGGCTTCGGTGTTGTCCGGGTCAATTTCTAGAATCTGATTGACGATTGCGAGCGTTCTTGCTGTGCTTCTCGTATTCCATGCCATAGAAAGAAGCTGCTCTATTCGTGTGTGTTTGTCCGTCAAGATTTTTCACCCCCTGCTAGTCTACGTCCCACTGTTTACTTCCGCCGCTGCTCTCTGCTGGTTCTGACGGTGCACTTCCGCCGCCGCTTGATGAGCTTTCACGGAATGACGTAGAACTTTCTCCGCCGCTTGAACTCCTGTACATTTTCAGCTCCTCAAGAACAACACGGCCTCCCCAGATCATTCCCCACTGACGTGCAAAGTCTGCCGCTTCAAGTGGTTCACTTGACCAGATAATCAGCGCATTATTCTTCTTGAGCTGTGCGACAATATACGGCTCCAACCTCTTCAGCATCTGCCAGGTGTATTCGTCAGCATGAGGCTCGAATCTTTTCCACCTGTTGCCAAGCCATATATACACGCCCGGCCTGTTGGTGTTCCATGCTATGAGCGTGCTGTATGTGTCCTCACGTAGCCAGCCCATTCTGTTGCACCTGTATTCACGGATTTTCAGGAACGCGGGACTGTTGAGTATCTTCTCGAAATTCCAGTACGACGCAACACGCACAAGAGCAGGGACGCTCGTGGGAACAACTGACCCAACAAGAACATTTGTCGGCCTGATTACACCGGCACTGTCGAACTGGCCGTATACCCATCTGTTTTCGGCAACCTGCGCTACCGGGAAACCGTCAAACGTTGCGTACCACCCGGCAGGAAGGTCGGCGGGCTTCCATACCTCGAAATTCATAGAGTAAGCACGCTGGTATGCATTCATTGTCAGACCGTTAATGATTTCACTGCATGAGGCACTTTCGAGCGCAAAATTATTTATCAGCAAAGTCAATACGACTACGAAAAACAAACGACGAAATATGATAACTCACTCCCTGAAAAATATTGAATTAGTATATCATTTCTACAATAATTTTCTTGTCCATGATAACGCAATCGCAAAGAGCATACTCACGACACCGAAACCCGAATTACAGCCGCCGCCGCCTGATGACGCAAAGACATCACCCGAAATATTTTTGTCGCCCGAAACGTCCTCACTCCTCACTATTTCTATCACTAAACGCCGAGTCCCTTCTCGCTGACCGAGTGAAGCCTTTACCGTGAAAGTGTATTCGCCAGCAATGTACGGAATGCCCGAAATCACTCCTGATTGATTGAGCGTGAGTCCCGGAGGAATATCGCCGGAAGCACACGACCATGTTACGCCGTCGGTCATTGAGTCAAGTTCAGCGTAATATTCCCGGCCTGTTATGCCTCGCGGGAGTGCAGTAGTCATTATCGCTATCAGCGTGTCAGATGTGCGCGTGTTCTCTTCTTCGGGTACGTCTTCAGCAGAAGCAAATACCGTTATGCTCACTTCCTTGCTGACAGAAAATCCACCGCCAGACGCATACACCGTAAATGTTGATGTTCCCGCGCTCGTGGGTGTGCCCGAAATTGTACCGTTCGACGCAAGATAAAGCCCCGACGGAAGCAGTGAGGCATCTGCTGACCACGTTATGAGTGTGCTCGACAGTCCTGCGGCTTCAAGTGTGCACGAGTAAGACTGATCCACTACACCGCCCGTGAGAGATGCGCCGGAAGTTATAGCGAGTGTTACGGTGAGCGTAAATTCCCGTTCGGCTGAAAGATCCCCCGATGCCGCCCTCAATGTGAACGTGAAGTCCCCTGCTGTGTCAGGAATTCCCGAAATAATCCCTGTACCCCGGCCAAGTGAAAGCCCCGACGGTAAATCACCGCTACTCACTGTCCATAGTGCAGGGCTTCCGGCTTCAAGTTTTTGTGAGTACTCATAGCCGGCAGGAGCAGAAGGTAGGACGGAAGGAGTTATTTTCAGGTTCTCCCGTACTGTAATTCTGTATGTGTTTATCGCGCGTACATAGCCGTAAATGTAGCTCGTCCCGTCAACGTAATGACGATATATGGTAGCACGGGCAATCACAGAAAAATCAAACGTGCCTTCTTCTTCGGGTGTCCCGGAAATTTCTGCTGTGCTCTCGTTGAACTCAAGCCCTGGAGGAAGAGTCCCGCTCGTTATTGCCCATGATATTGTGCGCCCGGAAGGTTCTACGGCCTTCAACGTCAGGGAATACGGCAAACCTATTACTGCATTCGCAAGAGGCGACTGCGTAACAAATATTATTCTGTCATTAACGGTGAGGGTAAATTTTTTTGAGGCTGTACAGTCATTACTCGCCGCAATAATCGTAAATGTGAACGTCCCGGACTCTTCAGGAACTCCGAAAATTTCTCCGCTGTCTGCTGAAAGAGTCAGGCCTTCAGGAATGCTGCTTCCGTCATCAAGAGACCACGAAACATTCTCGGTGTCCGCGTCAATATCGCACGAATAATACTCACCGAACTGTGCATTTGCCAGGATGGAATTTGTTGTGATGTTGATTGTCGGCGTTACTGTCAGTGAGAACGGCTTTGCGGCAGAAATCGTCCCGGTCTTGGCCGTAACATAAAATATATACGTTCCTGCTTCTGAAGGAGTGCCGGTTATCGTCCCGGTATACGCATCGAGTTCAAGCCCGCCCGGAAAATCTCCGCTTGCGACCTTCCACGTTACGGAATGCCCTGAAGGGACATCGCACGACAGCACGCACGAATATTCACTGCCTGATACAGCCGACGGAAGAATTGACGACATACTGAACAGCACAGCCGGATACACCAACAGCGTAAATTCTTTCGAGATAGTAACTTTTCTCTCCGTAACATTCACCGTGAAAATGAACGTGCCTGCTTCTTTAGGTTTCCCGGAAATTTCTCCCGTGAGTGTGCCGAGCGTCAAGCCTTCCGGGAGTGCAGAGCCGTCATCAAGTGTCCACGACAAATATTCGGGGGTGTCCGTGTCGGCAGAGAGAGTGAATGAATAGTGCGTCCCGAAAGTTGCAGACGTCAGAATTTCGTCCGTCGTTATCGTGAATGCAGGTGCTACTGTCATGTAGAAATTCTTGCTCGCAGTGATATATCCTTTTGCCGCTTCCACTGTGAACTCAAAATCTCCGTCCTCTTCAGGCGTGCCGGAAATTTTTCCCTCCGTGCTTAGTGTCAGACCTTCAGGGAGTGCACCGTCCGTTATCTGCCACGTTATGCCGCTCGTATCTCCTGCGTTCGTCGTGAGTGTTATTGCGGTATACGGCCAGGATACTTTTCCCGTGCTGAAAATAGCAGAGTTGACCGCAAATACTGCTGTGCCTTTTGTGTTGTCGCTTCCGTCAGACGGTGCTCCGTTCTCGTCCGTACCGATTGCGTATTCTGCTCCATAGTAAGTGTTGCCCGAAATGTTATCAGATGTCCCCTCGTGGATGTGAATTTCACCGATTACGCCGCCTTTGTTCTGTGCAGAGCCGCCGAGTGAAGCATATGCAGTATTGCCCGCAACGTAAGCAAGTTCAACAAAGCCCGCTATGCCTCCTGCACTCACATCCGACGAGACAAGAACGCCCGCAGCGACTTCATTATCATCAGCATGTGCGCCGGAGTCCAAAAGTCCCGCGATACCTCCCGCAGAAAGTTCACCGATTACCGCAGAATTTCCCTCAATGCGATTATTCGTGAGAGTTCCGCCTCGTACATGTCCGGCAACACCACCTGCATATCCTGAACTCTGCACGATGCCCTCAACAGTGCACCCGCTCACAACGTCAGTGAAGTCTGCGTTCATGTAGCCGACAATGCCGCCAGCAATAGCTCCGTCTCCTTCAGCAGTGATGAGTGATACAGGAGTTACATTACAGTCGGTAATGTTTCTGTGTCCATAGTGGCTCGAATGTTCTACGTAAGCAGCTATGCCTCCCGTGCTCGAAAAAAAATCCTCGTTGCCTTCCGTGTATGTGCTCCCGTTGAACATGCATTTTTTGATGTCGCCATAGAGCATTCGCGCAACGACACCGCCCGCAAGAATATTTCTGCTCACACTGTCTTCAAGCATTTCGGGGTTAACCCCTGCAGGAGCTTTCACGTCAACGGACACAGTACAGTTCTCGATTGTGCCTCCCGCGAGAGTCAAAGCTACAGCCGCCGCACGCAAGCTCGAAATATCGCCGCCGACATAGAGATTTTTCACGGTGCCGGAAAGTGTCCCGAACAATGCGCGTTCGTATTCTACCGGGTAACCTACCGAGTCAAATTCGGGTATCATGTGAACGTAAATTATTTTTCCGTTGCCGTCGAGAGTCCCGGAGAAATTTATCGGATCCCAGTAGCCTCTTGTTGTGAGCTGAATATCATTTTCCAAAACGTAATATGCACTTGGGCTGCTGCTTATGGATGCGAAATCACTAACAGAAGTTATCATGTACGGGTCATCACTTGTGCCGCTTCCCGTCATACCGTGAGCACACGACGCACACAACAGCACAAGAACTGCCGCAAAAATTTTCTTCATTGCCTGCTGACTTCCTTTGCTTTGTTTCTGAGGTGCACTAATCTTCTTTCAGTCGGCGGGTGTGAATTGAAGCCGCTCTTGCCCGTTACGAAATTATTGTCCTGGAATGCTCTCATTGCGTTGTACAGTCCGTACGGGTCATAACCTGCTTTCTTGAGGAGTTCTGTGCCGTAGTCGTCCGCTTCAACTTCCTGGCCGCGCGAAAATCCACTCTCCGCGAGACTCGCTCCCACGTCTATACCGATGCTTCCGACAACCTGACCGACGGGGCCGAATATTGAGCCGAGCATTGACTTTGCGACGGACTTCCCGACAGCAGTCCCGACGGACATACCGACTCCCTTGCTGTAGTGCCCGAGTCTTACGTGTCCGATTTCGTGGCCAAGTACACCGGCGATTTCGTCTTCGGTTTTCAGTATGCTCATTAGTCCCTGTGTTACGTGGACGCTGAAATTATTTTCTGACTTGAACGCTACCCATGCATTTGGTGATGTAGTTTTCTCGTAAGTTATCGCTATCGTTTTGAAGCCGTCCGCTTGTGAGATCTTCGCCCATGCCGCGTCAACTACTTTTCTGCTGATTGAGGCACTTGCTGACGAACTCAACGCAAAGAATACGGACAGTACCGCCAAAAATTTCTTCATGATTTCCCCTCCCGTGAAATATTGACATTATATTACTCTATACATTTTCACGTTCGGGAAAAAATTATTCTCACGCACATAAAAAAAACTGCCGCCGCTTTCACACGACGACAGCATGATGTTTATGTTACGTTTACAGCGGAGTAACTCCAAGCACTATGCACGCGGCAATAGCGAGAAGGCTCACTCCCCATATCCATGCGAGCGAGTACTTGATGTGTTCGCCCACGTCGATCTCAAGAAGTCCGAGTCCGAGATACATTGCCGGGCTTAACGGTGAAATCATTACGCCGACATTTTCAGCAACAAGAAGCACACACGCAACGTCCATCGGGTTCACGCCGAACTGTGAAGCAATTCCCACGACGACAGGAAGAAGCCCGAAGTAGAAGCTGTCCGTGCCCAAGCACATAATGAGGGGAACAGCAAAGCACGCTACTATGAAGTGTGTGTACCGGCCAAGCTCCGGCGGGATTACCGTAACGACTGCTGATGCCATAGCGTTAAGCATTCCCGTACCGCTCAATACACCCGTGAAAATTCCTGCCGCAAACAGCGTAACGACCATTGACATTGCCGCAACACCGTAATTCTTGAGTTTCGCGTTCTGCTCCTTCAGGGACTTGATGTTGAACGGAAGAGTAAGCGCAAGTGCAAGCATGAATGTGTATGCAGGGTTCAGCAGTCCCATCATCAGCACAACGATAACAGCTACTACGATTATGAAGTTGTACCACTGGAGGCCGGTCGACACTACAGCTTTCTTCTCGTCAGCTTTCACTTCGTCTACTGTGTCGTCAGCAGTAAGTCCGAGCTTGTGTATTCTCCTCTTCTGAAGGCCGCTCTGAAGGAACGCAATAATGAACGTAATCGCAAGCATAGCACCCTGCACCGGGAGCAGTCTGTGCCAAAGAATATTCGGGTCTGTTTCGAGAACTGTTGCCGCTCTTATTGTCGGGCCGCCCCACGGACATACGTTCATGACTCCGATGCCGACGCAGATAATCATCATCAGTGCTCTGTTGTCCATCTTCAGCTTCTTGAACAGAGGAAGCATTGCCGTAATCGTGATTATGAACGTTGTAGCTCCTGAACCGTCGAGGTGTCCGATTACCGCAACCGCAGCAGTCGCAAGAAGCACAAGCGTAATGTTCGTTCCTGCTTTCTTGATGAGGAAGTTCACGATGGGATCAAAAACTCCCTGATCGCTCATGAGTGAGAAGAACGATATAGAGAACACGAACAGCGAAACAGTAGATACCATTTTGCTTATGCCGGAAGCCGCAAACTTGTTCACGACCAGCGGATCAAACCCTGCAACGAGTGCCGCAATCGTCGGGAGAAGTATGAATGCGATGGGCGGGATTATGATTTTCTTGATGAGGCATACGATCAACACCAGCACCATCACGAATCCTATTATTGCGAGTTTCGGGGACGGTGCAGGAGCGGCCTTCTTTGCGTCAGCCTTTGCGGGTTTCAGCATGTCGGTGAAGGTTTTGTACTCGTCGTCCATAATTTTCTGGTACTCTACAGGAGCGGCATAACCGGGACGCTCATCGTATCCGCCCTTGATGAGGAAGTTCTGCCATTCCTGGCTCTGTGTTGCTTCATCAATTGCGGCGGCGAGTGCGTCGATTGCTCCCTGAGGTGTTCCCTTCTTCGCGAAAATTCCGCGTTCAGGGCCGATGACCGAGTCAATTCCGATCTCTCCGGCGGCTTCAACATTCGGGTATGCGTTCATGCGTTTTTCTGCAAGCACGAGGAGCGGCACAATATCTCCGGCGGCTATGAGGTCGTCTATTTCGTCCGTTCCCGTAATCATGAGGTCAATCTGTCCTTCTTTGAGGGCCAAGTTCATTCCTGCTCCTGAAGGGTAATTCACCTCGAGAATATTCAAGCCCTCGATGGCCTTTTTGAGCGACAGACCGTCCACGCCGGTACTTGTGAGCATTCCGACGCTGATACTTGACGGGTGAGACTTCACGAAATCGCGCAGTTCCGAGAAGTTGCTGTAGCCTCTCTCCTCCATTGTTTTACGTGAAGCGGCTATGACGTTGATTGCGTTCACGAGACGTGAGACGGGTACGAACTCATCCTTGAACTTGAACGGCATCTGTCCCTGAATGTCCATGAGGAACAAGCTCTGTGTGCCAAGCATGAACATATAGCCGTCCGCTTCGTGATCCCTCGTGAATGATGCTCCGTTTGCGCCGCCGTTGCCGGTGATGTTGACGACCTCGACGGGCTGTCCGATTTTCGCACTTAACTGCGGGATAAGTGCTCGGAGAGTGGAGTCTGCTCCACCGCCTTCACCCCATGGGCACACGATGAGGACTTTGTGATCGAACTTGAAGCCGTCATCAGCAGCAAAAAGTCCATTCACACATAATAAGAGCGCAAGTAATGCAGTGAATAATACACATAGAAAGCGTTTCACCTTATAGCTTACCTCCTGAAAAAATTTTTTGATTGGGTGTGAATATTATAGTGAAAATCTGCCTATTTGCCATTAAGTAAAGCGGCTGTAATTTCTCGTTTGTGCTGTTATGATATAAAAATTATTTTTCACAAGGAGGAATAATTATCATGAGGAAAAAAATATTTGCTCTCCTCGTAATATTTTGTCTCTCAACGGGACAATCGGAAGCCGCACGCAAAGTCATTCTCGACACGGATATGGCATACCTGAATGATGACGCTATGGCTATGTTCATGCTCGTCCAGGCGGACAAGGCAGGAATGCTTGAACTTCTCGGCGTAACTACTGTCGGCTGTAATGTGTTCGTGCCGGAAGCAACAACTGCTGCATTGCGTCAGCTTGAGCTGGTCGGGCGTTCGGATATTCGCGTGTATCAGGGGACGGATGAGCCTCTTGCGGGTTTCAGGGACATGAAGAAGGAAGCGAGGCTGTACGGTGTGCCTGGTTTCTGCGGAGCGTACTGGGACTTTGAGCACGAAACTTTTTCGGACTTGTCGCGCCGCTCGAAAGACTATCTGCATCTCAACAGCGAGCCTCTTTTCGGGTATTCACAGACACGGGCAGAAGAACAGCCGGCATGGGACTTCATTATTGAGCAGGTGAAGAAGTATCCGGGAGAAGTCGTCATCATGAGCGTTGGAGCAGCTACGAACATTGCACGAGCCATAAAGAAATACCCCGAACTCCCCGAAGAAGCCGCCGGCATAATCTACATGGGAGGAGATATTGACGTTCCCGGAAACGCAACACCAGCCGCAGAAATGAACTGGTACTATGACCCCGACGCAATAAAGTTCTGTCTTGCTGCCGAGTGGAGAAGTCAGATTGTCGTCCCTGATGATTTAGCGAGGTCTATTCACCTGACGAAAGAATTTTATGAACGTCTTGCGGAGAATGACACGAACGCAATCACAAAATTAATTCTCTCACAGACAAGAACATTCACTAATGAGTCAGCAAATTATGTTTGGGACGTTGTAGTGCCTGCCGTGTTCCTGAAGCCCGAACTCATCACCGACATTCAGACGCGCTACATCACAGTGGACAATACGCCGGGCATAAATTCCGGGAGAGCAGTAACGTGGACACAGCATGAGCATAATGATTTCGTAAGGGGTGTCGGCTTTCCTGAAGGCGTGAAGAAGGCGCAGATAGTCTTGGGCATCAACGCAAAAGATTTCTGGGATTTCTATATCACTCTGCTTAGCATGAAGTAATTAGTTTTGCGGTGGTGTTATACTATGCAGAAATTTTTTTACAACTTGGCAGGAGTGAATTAACTTGCAGAAAAAATTACGTGTTGCAGTTCTCGGTGCTACGGGAATGGTCGGTCAGAGATTCATCCAGATACTTCACAATCACCCATGGTTTGACGTGAAAATCCTCGCGGCCTCACCGAACAGCAAGGGCAAAACTTACGCTGATGCAGTCAACGGACGCTGGCTTCTTGATGAGGCAATCCCCGACAACGTGAAGGGACTTGTGCTTCATGATGTTAATGATGTGAAGGGTATTGCGGACAATGTCGATTTTGTGTTCAGTGCCGTAAACATGACGAAAGACGAGATAAAAGCCATCGAGGAAGAATACGCAAAGGCAGAGACCCCGGTGGTGTCGAACAACAGCGCGCACAGATGGACACCCGATGTCCCGATGATAATTCCCGAAATCAACCCGGAACATGCAGAGATTATTCACGCACAACGTAAACGCTTGGGAACATCACGTGGATTTATCGCGGTCAAGCCGAACTGCTCGATACAGTCATACGCTCCTGCATTCGCGGCATGGAGAGAGTATGAGCCGTATGAAGCAATCGTTACGACGTATCAGGCAATCAGCGGGGCAGGCAAGAATTTTTCTACTTGGCCGGAAATGGTCGGGAATGTCATTCCGTACATCGGCGGCGAGGAAGAGAAGAGCGAGAAAGAACCATTGCGCATATTCGGACACATTGAGGGCGGCGAGATAGTCCCTGCAAGTGAACCGCTAATCTCTGCACAGTGCGTGAGGATCCCGGTGCTTTACGGGCACACAGCGGCGGCGTTCGTGAAGTTCCGAAAAGCTCCTCCCAGCAAGGAAGTGTTAGTAGAGAAGCTGAATAACTTTGCGGGCATTCCTCAAAGAGAGAAACTTCCGACAGCACCCGAACAGTTCATAAAGTACATGGAAGAGGACAACAGGCCGCAGGTAGCTCTTGATGTGAATTACGGCGGCGGCATGGGCGTAACTATCGGGAGATTGAGACCTGACACTGTGTACGACTGGAAATTTATCGGGCTGTCCCATAATACTTTGAGGGGCGCGGCTGGCGGTGCGGTTGAGTGCGCTGAACTTCTCGTGAACATGAAATACATTGAGGCGAAATAATACTTAGGGAGTTGCGGCAGTGTACAGAAGTGCGGCTGTTATGTTGTGCGAGAAGTAAAAACTTTTCGGGGATATTCGGCGTTGTGCTGTATCTCCCGTGAACACAAAAATACATTGCGGCAATACGTACAGGAGCACGGCTTATGCTGTATCTCCCGTGAACATAATAATGAAAGGAGCACGGCGTTTTGTTGTGAATGTGAAAATGAAACGCTGTGAGTGAAATAATAATATGATAGACATTGCGATATTAGGACTTGGGACTGTCGGCGGCGGAGTTGCTGACGTAATACGCGAAAACCAGAACGAAATCAGGCACGTACTCGGCGACGGCGTGAACGTAAAATACATTCTCGACATACGCGACCTTCCCGGCGTTGTGAACGACATCAACATAATAGTGAACGACCCCGACGTGAAAATCATCTGTGAGACAATGGGCGGCAAAGAACCAGCTTACACTTACTCAAAACTTGCGCTCGAACACGGCATATCTGTCTGCACCTCGAACAAAGAATTAGTAGACGCACACGGCGTAGAGTTGAGCAGAACAGCACGTGAACACAAATGCAGCTATCTCTTTGAGGCGAGCGTCGGAGGAGGCATTCCGTTATTGCGGACAATCAGAGAGGCTTGCGGGCATGAGAGAGTTTCACGCATTGCGGGCATACTCAACGGCACGTGCAACTACATTCTCACGAACATGAAGGCGGGAAAGGACTTCACCGATGCATTGAAGGAAGCGCAGGAGAAGGGCTTTGCGGAACGTAACCCGGCGGCTGACGTTGAAGGCCACGACACAGCACGGAAAATAGCGATACTTGCCTCGTTAGTTTCTGGGAAAAAGTTTTCGTATGAGCAGGTAACTTGTGAGGGCATCACGAAAATCACCCGCTACGATTTTGCAGATGCAGAACGCCGCAACATGTCCATAAAGTTACTCGGAGTTTACGACGCGGAAAAATCTTCTGTGAACGTTTCACCGTATCTTGTGCCGTCAACAAGTCCCCTTTATGCTGTGAGTGATGTCTTCAACGGCGTAATGATTTCGGGGAACATGCTAGGCGATATTATGCTTTACGGGCGGGGAGCGGGAAAACTTCCCACTGCAAGCGCGGTTGTGTCTGACGTTATCGAGTGCGCAAAGACTCTCGGCACGACAATAGATACTGGCTTTGCTGACCTTGAGCCTGCTGAAGTCGGAAAAGTACCGGGCATTCCTGCCGGGCAGAAGTTCCGTTTCCTGGAGGCGTAACGAGTGAAAAAGGTTGTGAAGTTCGGCGGAAGTTCGTTAGCGGACGCAAAACAGTTCATGAAGGTCGGAGAAATCATCAGGAGCGATGAGTCCCGCGTGTATGTTGTGCCTTCTGCACCGGGAAAACGTCATGACGGCGACATAAAGATTACTGACCTGCTGTATGAATGCTACGAGCTTGCATCATCGGGCAAAAATTTTTATGAGCCGTTTCTAGCGGTGAAGGACAGATACAACGAGATAATACAGGGTCTTAACCTCAACACCTCACTCACTGAAGCATTCGACGCTATCGAACAGAAATTACTTCACGAGCCGGAGAAAGACTACACAGCTTCACGCGGCGAATACCTCAACGGCTTGTTGATGGCGAACTATCTCGGCTATGAGTTCATTGATGCGGCAGACGTTATCTTTTTCGACGAGAACGGCAACTTTGACGCTGACAGAACTAACGCAACACTCCGGCCAAGACTTGAGGAATGCTCTAACGCGGTAATTCCGGGCTTCTACGGTACAGGTTACGACGGGAGGATTAAGACATTCTCGCGCGGAGGTTCCGACATCACCGGCTCAATCGTTGCTCGTGCGTGTCATGCGGGAGTCTACGAGAACTGGACGGACGTTTCCGGCTTGCTCATGGCGGATCCTCACATAGTCAGCAATCCCGCAGTAATCAGGAGCATAACGTACAGGGAGTTACGGGAGCTTGCGTACATGGGAGCGAGTGTCATGCACGAGGACGCAATATTCCCCGTCAAGAAGGCAGGAATACCCATCAACATTCGCAACACCAACAGACCCGACGATGCCGGCACATGGATAGTGGAGAACACCGCGCGACGCTCAAAGTACACAATCACCGGCATAGCAGGACGCAAAAATTTCTGTTCCATCGTAATCTCAAAAGACCTCATGCACTCACAGCCTGATTTTTATCGGAAAGTTGTGCAGTGTTTCGAGGAGAATAATATTCCGCCCGAACATTTGCCGTCAGGTATCGACACTATGACAGTAATAGTCCAGGAAGCAAAATTCATTGAGCACGAACAGGAAGTTTTGAGCCGCATAGCAAAGTTCGTAGAGCCGGAGTCGCTTGAGGT
>CAJOED010000007.1:0-4311 GCA_905233335.1 uncultured Synergistales bacterium | reverse complement strand
GTCGGACGGAGCATGAAATCACAGACGGGTACAGCCGCAAAAATCTTCTCTGCACTTGCCGACGCACGCATAAACGTCCGCATGATAGATCAGGGAGCAAGTGAGCTTAATATCATCGTGGGAGTTCTGAATGAGGATTTCGAGCGCGCTGTGAGATCGATATATCATATTTTTGTTGACGCGCAGTAAAGAGAGTAGAAGAGTAACGAAAACCCCCTCCGCAATCACGAAGGGGGAAATTTTTTTTGCCTTACCGTTTCAGTTTCAACGCAAGGAGCATAACACCGAACATTCCGAGAAGCCCGAAGTTACAGCCGCCTCCGCCCCCACTGCCGGAAACATCAGCAGCCGTTTCTGTACTGCTTCCGCTGTTGCTCGTTGTGCTGTTGTTCGTTGTGCTGTCGTCGTCAGGACGTGTTACTTCAGGATCAGCACCCGCCGCACCGACGTAGAACTGTAGATTCCATTTTTTGTCAATTGCGCCGTCCCCGATGAGGATATACGGCACTCCGTCATCCCTGAATATTTCTACAAACGCTGTCTTCCCGGTGTTCAAACTCACAGCGTCGGCCAAGAACACTATGAAGTCCAAATATAATTCGTCCTCGTATGTGAACGCACTGAAACAATCCGCCGCACTCACTCCGATTCTGCTCCCTTTGTTGTTGATTGCAGTCAGGAGGTTAGCGTCGTATTCCCTCGTTGCCCCCGAACGCACCCATATAGTTCCGAAACCTGCAAACTTGTTGAACAGTTCCGTAGAAGTCTGTGCGTTTTCGAGTTCTTCCCAGTGCGATTGAAGCAGGCTGTTTTGTCGCGGTATCCTCAAACGAATTTTCACGGGCTGTATGGCTATTCCGTCGGTCGTGAACAACTCTGCGGCATACATTGCGGCGGCGTTCTCGTTGTTTTCGGGAGTTTCAGGAGTTTCGGGTGTGTCAGGAGTTTCGGGTGTTTCAGGTGTTGAAGGCTCTGAAGGTGCTTCGGGTACGTAGTCATCAGAATATCCCACGATAGCCTGAAGCACAAGCGGTACTTCCTTATCGATCGCAAACGCATTCAGTGCCGACGAGCCTATATATATCTGTGAAGGGACTACGAGGCTGTCCTCGCCTGATACAAGTTTCGGAGCCTGACCCATCAACTGCGTGAGTTCGTATTCTGTCTCCTCGTCATTGCGTATAACGTCCGAGAACTGCATGTTGAAACCCTGCGTGCTCACAGAATTATCACTGAATGAAGCAGTGCCCGCCGTCGTCATTCCCGCAACACGCGTATAATTCAGCCGCAAATTTTTCGGGTTGGTGCTTGAGTACTCATACAGCCTGAAGGATTCGCTCGTGTCGTAGTTCATGTTCATAGTCCCGTACACGTTGCTTCTGTACACCGTAACAAGTCCCGGTGCTATCTGGCTGTGTGCGTCGAGCATGAACGTATCAGGCAGTGTCCCGTACAAGTCCGGCGTGATGTCGTACTTCCAGTATGCAGGCCGAATGCTTGCGTAGTCGTCCCTGTATGTTACGTCGGGCGATGTCCTCCCGTACTGGTCATAACGGAACAACTGATAGCGCGTGCCCGTCCTGTTCGTTATATGCGTCTCTATGTAGTACGTCGGCATTGATGAGTTGTACGGCTGCATCATGAAGAACGTCCCTAAATTTTGTGTGAGCAGATCAGTCTGTGCGTTCCAGTTGAATTTTATTCTGTTCACAATGCGTCCGGTGCTGTCGAAAACGAACATATCGAATAACAATGGATTATCTGACGCGTTGCCGTTCGAGACGTTCGCAATTACGAGGGGAATAGGTGCGGCTTCCCTGTAGTTCGAGTAACCGTTCGCGAATGTTGCCCGCTGTTTGAACGCTATGTATCCTCTTTTGCTTCCGTAGTCGTAGTTGCTCGCTCCCCTGATACGGTACTGCGCATTCATGTATGTTCCCGGAAAAACATTTTCGTCCTCCTGGTTTGCCGGTGTGAATGTGTAGTCGTCAAAGCCGGAAAATTCTACGCTCTCCGCAATATTTCTTGCCGCTACTATGAATAACTCGTTGCTGCTGTTCTGCTCAATCGTCCACTTGAGAGCACCCGACGCATCAAAAATTCTGTCGCCGGAAATCGTGAACGCTAAGTTCTCGTCCATGTCGTAAGCGTGAAAGCCGTAAATATCGCTCGAAATGTTATAGACAGCATTCCCGGAAGCGTCCCGTATCTGATAGCACCAGCTTATAGTGTCGGGGTCAGCGAGTGAGTCCGACCAGAGA
This sequence comes from uncultured Synergistales bacterium, assembly GCA_905233335.1. Classification (GTDB taxonomy): domain Bacteria; phylum Synergistota; class Synergistia; order Synergistales; family Aminobacteriaceae; genus JAFUXM01. The sequence continues at coordinate 2,050 of CAJOED010000007.1, read as the reverse complement.
GAATAATATATGCGGCCGTCAACTGCTGATGTTGTGAGGGTGTATGCTGTCGGAGTCCTTGAGGCCGGTACATTGTCGACAGATACTACAAGCCTGTATTTTTCGGTGTGCTGGTTGTCGGTGCTGCGCTGGTAGATTTTTCCGTCGGCAGGAGTGAAAATGTAGTCTATCGGTTCAGCGTCAACATACACATAGTCAGTCCAGTTGTAATTCTGCCACCATAATTTGCCCGTCCTGTTTAAGTTCGTGTTGTAGCCCCAGCCCCACCAGAATGGGAAGTGCCGCGCGTACGGGTTGCCGAACTTGATGCTCATGTCGCCCATGCCGTCAGTGATAACGATGCAGACGCTCTCAATCGGATCCGGGTAAACGTCATATGAGCGTGTGTTCACTGTCGGGAATGTCGGCCAAACGTCATAATTCGTCCAGAGTTCGTACGGTTGAGGCTCTTCCGCTAACACAAAGTTAAAGCCGTTCAGTATGTCCCCCAGCACAGAAAAAGGAATGTCGGACATTTCGCCGCCGAGCGTCCGTCTGTACATTCGCGCGGGAGCTACAGCGTTGCGGTTGTTGCCGGTGGTGTTCTCGTTGAGTTCGTGAAAGTACCTGTAGTAGTTCTCGTAGATTGTCGCGAACCATTGAGGGCCTGCAACCTGTTCTGAACGTGCCGAGCCGGTTATGTCGCGCAGCTGGTAGAAAAATCCGATGTCAGAATTTCCGTACCTGTTGTAGATTGCGGCAGTATTGTCGGCGTTGTCCTCAACGTAATATTGATACATGTGATACGGGTCATAGTTCGATGTAACGGAAGCACCTGAAGCAGTCCCGCATAACATCATCATCATAACAACGAGCGCAAAAAATTTTTTCAGCAAAGTATATTTCTCCTCCTAAGTTCAGCTATATATAACACGGGATTGTAGTCGGCGTAACGGAAGCAGTCCCGCATAACATCATCATCATCATAACAACGAGCGCAAAAAATTTCTCCGGCAAAATATATTTCTCCTTATTCTGCATAACGGGAAGCCCGGCACATCATCACGAACGCAAAGAGTTTCTTCGGCAAAATATATTTCTCCTCATTCTGCATAACGGGAAGCCCGGCACATCATCACGAGCGCAAAAAGTTTCTTCAACAAAATATATTTCTCCTCATTCTGCATAACGGAAGCCCGGCATATCATCACGAACGCAAAGAGTTTCTTCAACAAAATATATTTCTCCTCGTCCTGCATAACGGGAAACCCGGCACGTCATCACGAGCGCAAAAAGTTTCTCTCACTAGTTCGGAATGCCTATATATGACACTGTAACATCTCCGCCGTATTCCGGGGAAATGTCGAGTCCCTTCTTCATGCGGTGAAAAGTTACCGTCATCGTTGCACGTACAGCCGCACCGAGAACTTCTCCCGTGTCGCAGTCAAGCCCCGACGGTATATCGACGGACACAATGTGTGTAGCGTTTGCGTTCATGGCATCGATTACGCGCTTGAACATTCCCTCAACAGGACGATTAAGCCCCGTCCCGAAAATTGCGTCAATGCATGTCTCACAACCCTTCAATGCACTCACGAACTCATCGAAATTTTCGTCGTTGATAGTGTTCAGTACTTCAGGAGCCAGCTTGCTCATGATTTTCAAGTTCGTCTGAAAGTCATCGCTTCCCTTCTTGGGATCTCCGACGATGTACACGCGGACATCTTTTCCGAGAATGCACAAGTGCCGGGCAATCGCTAGTCCGTCCCCGCCGTTGCTGCCTGGCGAACAGATAATCGCGAACACAGCATACTCCTTCACTGCGCGGACAACAGCAAGTGCGGCGTTCTCCATGAGTAATATGCTGGGAATGCCGAAAGTTTCTATTGCGCGTTTGTCGAAATCGCGGGCTTCCTGACGTGATACGGCTTCGGGGGAATATGCATCAACGTATACGACCTCACGATGAAAATCGTCGGGATCATAAAAAGATTCAAGCTCGTATTCAAACTCTTCAAGTTCGAGGGGCATAAAAAAATCTCTCCTCCGTAAAATATTTTGGATATTTGAG